>DEIT01000107.1:0-1940 GCA_002352635.1 Hyphomicrobiaceae bacterium UBA2767
TCAGGGTTTTTGTTTTTCATGTTTCGCGAGGTTTCGCACAATATCGGACGATCGGGTCTTGCCGCGCCGGAGGTCGCGGCTTGGGCTCCTGCGGCGATCGGCGCCCTACTGGCAGCCACGGTGCTGCTGCATCGGGAGGACGGATAACCCGTGATGCGGCTTAGGCACATAATCCAAAGCACAATCCGGGCAGTAATCCCTGCCCGGTCGACGCATGTCTGGGATGACGCCTGTTCGCGCCACACGACAGCCCATCTGCTGCTCGCGTTTTTGACATTGTTTGCGCTGCTCGCGTTGGAACCGGGTGCAAGGGCGCAGTCCGCCTCCCCGATCGATCAGGCACGCCGGGTCGATACAACGCTGCCGATGCTGCTTCAAGCGGATCAGATGGTCTACGACAACCAGAACAACCGGGTGATCGCCCGGGGCAATGTCGAGATCTATTACAACAACTACACGCTGCTTGCCGACAAGGTGGTTTACGAGCGCGGCAACAATCTTCTGCGTGCAGAAGGCAATGTCCGCATCAAGGAACCAACCGGCGCCCTTATCAAATCGAACCGCATCACACTGACGGACGACTTCCGGGACGGCTTTGTCCAGTCGCTAAAGATTGTAACCCAGGAAGATGCACGAATTGCCGCCGCGAGTGCGACGCGTGAAAAGGGAGATACGACGGTATTCAACCGGGCAGTATTTACACCGTGCAAACCCTGTGAAGACCATCCGGAAAAGCCGCCAACCTGGCGCATCAAGGCGAAGAAAATCATTCACAAGAAATCGGAAGCCACGATCGAGTACAAGGACGCTACCTTCGAAATGTGGGGCGTTCCGATCATGAAGATGCCCTACTTCAAACACGCCGATCCGTCGGTGAAACGCAAGTCCGGTTTTCTCATCCCACGTTTTGGGAATTCCGATGATCTGGGTTTTATAACGGAGACCCCATATTTCTTCGCCCTTGCGCCGAACTATGATTTCACATTCGCGCCCATGTACACATCAAAACGCGGCGTGTTGTTGAAGGGCAACTGGCGTCACCGTACGAACAACGGCAAATACGAACTCAACATGTACGGGATAGACCAGACGGACGAGAAGGAAGAATTCACCACCAGCGATGACGAGTTCCGCGGTTCAATTGACTCGAAGGGTGCATTCGCGCTCAACCAATATTGGAACTGGGGCTGGGATGTCACCGTGGAAACGGATGATACCTTCCGCCGTTTCTATGATATCGACAACATACTGGCGACAGATCGCATCTCACAGACCTATCTCACAGGCCAGCGTGACCGGAACTATTTCGACGCACGGCTGTATCATTTCGGCGGACTTAGCTTCGACGACACAGCCACCTCGGAGGCGAATGTCCTTCCGGTCATAGATTACAATTACATCTTCTCCGATCCTATTTTCGGTGGCGAGCTCAGCTTCGACTCAAATGTTATGAGTTTGACCCGTGATGATGGCGGGGCGGACTCGAGCCGGCTGATTACCCAGGTCAAATGGCGCCGCCAGTTCATCGATCGGCGCGGCCAGGTGTTCACGCCATTCGCGCAGGCACGCGGCGATATCTATGATACGTCCTCGTTCACCGATTCAGTAACTGGATTGCCGGAGTCCGGGGGTACGACATTGCGCGGTCAGGTCCTAGGCGGAGCGGAATACCGCTATCCGTTTGTAAAGCACACGGCAAATGCCGCGCATATTGCCGAGCCGATTGCCCAGATCATTGTTCGGCCAAACGCTGTTGACGAGTTTGACGTCCCCAATGAGGACGCCCTCAGTCTGGTGTTTGACGACACACTTCTATTCGATATCGACAAGAATTCCGGTTATGACCGTATCGAAAGTGGAACCCGGGCCAATGTGGGTGTGCGTTACACGATGCAGCGCTATTCAGGCGGTTACGTCCAGGCGGTTCTGGGCCAGAGCTA
>DEIT01000107.1:2059-2295 GCA_002352635.1 Hyphomicrobiaceae bacterium UBA2767
GATCTTGGCGCATCTGTGAATTACGGAGCTGCCAAGGGAAAGATCGTTTATGCGGACCTCGATGCACAACCTTCGCTCGGCATCACCTCAGACCGCGAAGAAATTCAGGCATCCGGCACCTTGCGGCTGGTTGAAAACTGGTATCTTGTCGGCCGGACACGTTATGATATTGCGGGATCACAGCGCATCTCCGACGCTCTGGGCATCAAATATGCTGACGATTGTTTTGCCCTGAC
>DEIT01000107.1:2443-4395 GCA_002352635.1 Hyphomicrobiaceae bacterium UBA2767
GCCACGGCTGGGCTCTTGTTCGGCCCCTCACCCGCACGCGCGCAAAATGAACAGTCCATCGTTGCGCTGGTAAATGATGAGCCGATCACCAACTACGACATCACCCAGCGGATGCGGCTGTTGACAGTGACCACACGTCAGAAGCCTACCGAGGCTTTACGCAAAAAGGTAATCGAGGACCTTGTTTCCGAGCGGATTCAACTCCAGGAAGCCAACAAGAAAGGTGTTGTCGTCTCCGACGATCAGATTAATGAGGTCATGGATCGGGTGGCTGGCTCGAACAACATGAAGCGTGAGCAACTGCTTGGTTCGCTCGGCCAACTTGGCGTCAATGGCTCGACGATGAAGGAACAGATACGCTCGCGAATTGCTTGGCGCGGAGTAGTACAGAGGCAATTCAGGGGTCAGGTGTCGGTCAACGCATCGCAGGTCGACAAGGCGATCTCGGACGAAGCGCCCGCGGAGGATCAAAAAAAAGCGACGGAGTTTCAGTTGCAACGGGTTCGTCTTGCGCTTCCCGAAGGACCCGATCAGCGCACCATCGTGAACCGTCTCCTTGAAGCCGAACAGCTGCGCAAGAGGGTCAGCTCGTGCAATAATCTCGAGCAGACAGCCGGACGCTTACGCAAGGCATCAGTCAAATCTGTGGGCAGGAAAACGGCGAAACAACTGATTCAGCCAACCCGCGCAATCTTGCTAGCGACCAAGGACGGCCAAATGACACCGCCAACGATCACCTCATCGGGGATTGAGCTCTATGTTGTCTGCGCGCGCCGATCTGTCGCCAGCAACGACAAACAGCGCCAGGAAGTGCGCTCCAAGCTCGTATCCGAAGAGTACAACATTCTGGCGCGTCGCCATCTTAGGGACTTGCGTCAGGATGCCTTCGTGGAATACCGCTAGGGCCCAGTTTATTCGCAACGACAAACATGGCCTTGGCGCGTTATGCCTTCACAGCAGATAATGACGACCCAACTGCCCCTCGCCCTCACCATGGGCGATCCCGCAGGCATTGGTCCTGATATCACGCTGATGGCCTGGGCTATGCGTGACAAGACGGCCATTCCCGCGTTTGTTGTTCTGGGCGATACAGATGTGTTCACTGCCCGTGCTCATCAGCTTGGCCTGGAAGTGCCAGTCATTGAAATTGGCACACCGGAAGAAACCCGAGATTGTTTTGCGCTCGCGTTACCCATTTACCGCATGGGCCTGCCGCAGACTGTAATTGCAGGTGTGCCGGACAGCACCAGTTCCGCGAAAATCGTCGAAGCCATTGAAACAGGATTCTCCTGGACACGTGAACACCGCACGGCGGCCCTGGTCACAAACCCAATCAATAAGAAGCTCTTGTCCGACGCCGGTTTTTCCCATCCCGGTCATACGGAATTTCTGGCAGAGTTGAGTGCACAAGCGGGCAAGGTTCCCCGACCGGTGATGCTGTTGACGAGCGGCGATCTGCGTGTGGTTCCGGTAACCGTCCACCTTCCTCTGAAGGCCGTTCCCGAAGCGCTCAGTGAGCAGCTCATTGTTGAAACGGTGGAAATTGCGGCGCGGGCCCTTCGCAGCTCTTTCGACCTGTCGAGTCCACGCATAGGCATCACGGGTCTAAATCCTCATGCCGGTGAAGACGGCACGATGGGGGATGAGGAAGTAAAGGTGATCACGCCCGCGATCAAAAGATTGAAGGCAAGTGGGATCGATGTCACGGGGCCCATCTCTGCCGATGCCGTGTTTCAGGAACGCGCGAGATCACACTATGATGTGATCATCGCGATGTACCATGATCAGGCGCTGATCCCCGTCAAGACACTTGCTTTCGACAGGACGGTCAACACGACCCTCGGGCTCCCGATCGTGCGTACCAGTCCGGACCATGGGACCGCCTACGAGTTGGCCGGCACGGGCAAGGCTCATCCGGGAAGCTTGATCGAGGCGCTGCGACTCGCCGACAC
>DEIT01000179.1:0-938 GCA_002352635.1 Hyphomicrobiaceae bacterium UBA2767
GCGATGACTGGCACCGACACTGCCTGCGCAAGCTGGGCGCTCGCATCCAGGTTCAGGCCCTGCAAAATGCCGTCACGGTCGATGTCGGTGTGAATGATTGCGGAAACGCCCGCGAATTCGAACATCATGGCGAGATCCATGGCGGCGGTTCCGCTCGTTTCCGCCCAGCCTTCAATGGCGACCATGCCGCCCCGCGCATCAATCCCAACTGCAATTTTTCCAGGAAACGCTGCGCAGGCATCGCGCACCAGATCGGGGTTTGTGACCGCTACGGTACCGAGGATTACGCGCGACACGCCCTTATTGAGCCAAAGCTCGATTGTCTCCATGTCACGAATTCCGCCGCCGAGCTGTACGGGAATGGAGGCCTCCTCAAGGATCGCATCCACCGCCGTGCCATTGACTGGCTTTCCTTCGAAGGCACCATTCAGATCGACAATGTGGAGATGTTTAAATCCCTGATTTTCGAACAACCGTGCCTGCGCCGCGGGATCCACGTTAAACACCGTGGCAGCGTCCATTTCCCCCTTTATGAGGCGCACACATTGCCCATCCTTGAGATCAATTGCCGGAAAAAGCGTAGGCATATCTGGCAAGCCTTTCTGCTACGAATGATCTGTGTGTTGGGGGGAAATCGGACCATATACGGAATCAATCGAGACGTGAAATCCGTATTTTCGAAAACACTCGCGGGGTTTCATATTTCTCACAGACAAGATGGTGACGAGTTTTGCAGCGGCGCTGCCAGGGTCGCCTGCTACCATCGCAGCCAATTCAGTGCCGAAAATCATGGTTGCTGACTAGGGCGTCCATTTTAGGAAGTTGCCAATTAGCGCAAGGCCGAATTGCTGGCTTTTTTCCGGATGAAACTGGGTGCCCGCCAGATTGCCCCGCGCAACCATCGCCGTGACCGGACCGCCATAGTTGGTTTCGGCAAC
>DEIT01000179.1:1017-20584 GCA_002352635.1 Hyphomicrobiaceae bacterium UBA2767
TCCAGCGTGTTCCAACCCATATGGGGAATTTTGAGTGTCCTGTCCGAGGGCTCGATGGCACGCACCTCCCCACCAATCCAGCCGAAGCCAGGCCATTCGCCGTGTTCCAACCCGCGTTCAGCCATCAGCTGCATGCCGACACAAATACCCAGGAAAGGTCTGCCTTTTTTAACAACCGCCTCTTGCAAGGCGTCCATCATTCCGTCGACCCCCAGCAATCCGGAACGGCAGTCCGCGAATGCGCCGACACCGGGAAGAACAACCCGGTCCGCGCGCGCGACCTCATCCGGATTGGCGGTCACCGATATAGAGAGGCCAGCTCCGGTTTCCGCGTTCATGCGCTCAAACGCCTTGGCGGCTGAGTGGAGATTGCCGGAGCCGTAATTGATGATCGCAACGGACATGGGATTCGCCTAGGTATTGGGTTCTGGAAACAGTCCGATCACGTCATCGTCGGCCGCACCGGACGGACGCGTGGAAGTTGACGGATTTGCCTCGTGCGGACCGGCTGCAGGCTGTTGTGAGCCAGGACTAACTGGCTGTTCCTGGTTTGCCAGCCAGCCATCGAAAAAGCGCGTCTCGCACTCAGCCCGGTTACGGCCGGTTACGATCCCTGCGAACACATAGCCCTTGCGCGCAAGTGTCCAGCGGCGCAGATCATTCGCCTGGAAAGCGAAAAGCACGCTTATCCCAAGCGCAAGCCAACCAGCAATTACCTCTGTAAGTCCGCCCAAAGCTAGAAGACCCTGCAGAGCCGTTATCACAATCACATAGGCCAGCAGCACCACCCACATGCAGTGGAACATCATCCACAAAAGCGGAAAGAAAAGCGCAAGCCAGGCAAAGCCTTCCCTGACAAACCGGATGGCATCGGCACGCGTGGCGATGTCGCTCCCGCTGTTGCCGCGCTCGTATACTGTATAGGTAGCCACGTCCCTTCCCCGATTTCCAAGCGCCCGTCCCAGGCAAGTTCACTCGCTCAGAGTTCCCTTGGTCGATGGCACCCTGTCCGCCTGGCGCGGGTCGATGGCAAGTGCCTGGCCGAGCGCACGCGCAAGTCCCTTGTAGCAGGACTCGATCATATGGTGATTGTTGTCGCCATAGAGGCACTCAACATGAAGCGTTAATCCCGCATTTTGCGCGAAAGCCTGAAACCATTCACGGAACAGTTCTGTGTCCATGTCACCAATTTTGGGTCGTGTGAGGTTTACTTTCCACACCAGATACGGGCGGCCGGAGATATCAAGGGCAACGCGGGTCAGTGACTCGTCCATCGGCAGATAGGCCGAAGCAAAGCGGGTGATGCCGCGTTTGTCGCCAAGCGCTTCGGTTAGTGCCTGGCCAAGTGCGATCCCGGCATCTTCCGTGGTGTGATGCTGGTCTACGTGCAGATCGCCCTTGGCTTTCAGTGTAATATCCATCAGGGAATGGCGCGCGACCTGATCCAGCATATGGTCGAGAAAACCGATACCCGTTTCAATGTCCGATTGGCCGGTTCCGTCGATATTCAAGGCGACCGAAATCTGGGTTTCCCTGGTGTTGCGCTCGAGGCTCGCTTTGCGCATGGATTTACTCACTGTTCCATTTTTCTGGCAGATATGCTCATCTCGGCGCCGGTGTAGCACCTCTTTCAACCAAGCGCCATTCTCTGCGCAAGGCTTGGTTTCCCGCAGTGGCAGGGCCGTTCACCATAAATTGCACGAAAGGCCCGAACCCTTGACTTGGCATGGCAAGATGCCGATATGGCGAGAACGATATGCAGAATATGAACAATTCCGGATCCTCAGAGAATCTCTGGCACGGCACGACGATTCTGACTGTCCGTAAGGGCGGAAAGGTCATTATTGCCGGTGACGGCCAGGTAAGCCTCGGCAATACGGTCATCAAAGCCAATGCGCAAAAAGTCCGCGCACTTGGCACGGGTGGTGTGATCGCGGGTTTTGCTGGCGCTACGGCTGACGCCTTTACCCTGTTCGAACGGCTTGAAAACAAGCTTGAACGTTATCCCGATCAGCTCAAGCGTGCATGCGTTGAACTCGCCAAGGACTGGCGCACCGATCGCTATCTGCGCCGCCTGGAAGCCATGATGATCGTCGCCGACAAGGGAGAATCGCTGGTTCTTACCGGTACAGGTGATGTGCTGGAACCCGAAGGAGGTCTGATGGGCATTGGATCGGGCGGCAACTATGCACTGGCCGCAGCGCGCGCGCTCATCGATACTGAAATGAGTGCAGAGGACATTGCCCAAAAAGCAATGGCTGTCGCGGCGGAAATCTGTGTATTCACCAACGACCAAGTCGTCATTGAAAGTCTGGATGCCGGTAAATAGGCGCCAACTGCGATCGCCGGAACCTCAATCTCAGTGAAATCAGAAAAAACCAGGATATGACCAACTTTTCTCCCCGCGAAATCGTTTCAGAACTCGATCGCTACATCATCGGTCAGAAAGCTGCCAAGCGTGCGGTCGCCATCGCGCTTAGAAATCGCTGGCGCCGACAGCAGCTCGAGGGTGAGCTGCGCGAAGAGGTGTTGCCGAAAAACATTCTGATGATCGGGCCGACCGGCGTCGGCAAGACGGAGATCTCCCGCCGTCTGGCAAAGCTCGCCAATGCTCCCTTTATCAAGGTTGAGGCCACGAAGTTCACCGAGGTTGGTTATGTCGGCCGGGATGTGGAGCAGATTGTCCGCGACCTTATGGAGGCATCGATCGGCCTCGTACGTGAAGACAAACGCAAGGAGGTTTCGGCCAAGGCGCATCTGATGGCGGAGGAGCGCGTAATCGATGCACTCGTCGGCGAAAACGCGCAAAAAGGTACGCGCGAATCCTTCCGAACCAAGCTCCGTGACGGCGAGCTGGACGACAAAGAGATCGAAGTGCAGGTGGCAGACCACGGTTCCGGTATGCCCTCGATTGACATTCCCGGTATGCCGGGCAGTCAGGTCGGTATGATCAATATCGGCGACATCATGGGTAAGGCGTTCGGACAACGCACCAAGCCGCGCCGGGTCTCGGTAAAAGAGAGCTACGAAATCTTGCTGGCGGAAGAGTCGGATAAGCTCATCGACGACGACGTCATATTCCAGGAAGCCATATCCATTGTCGAGAACAACGGGATCGTGTTTCTCGACGAGATCGACAAGATTTGCGCGCGTGAAGAACGCGTTGGCGGCGATGTCTCCCGCGAAGGCGTGCAGCGCGACCTGCTTCCGCTGATCGAGGGAACCACGGTTGCCACGAAATACGGTCCGGTGAAAACCGACCATATTCTGTTCATCGCATCAGGCGCGTTCCATGTTGCAAAGCCTTCCGACCTGCTGCCCGAGCTTCAGGGCCGGTTGCCGATCCGCGTTGAACTGCGTGCACTCACCAAGGATGATTTCAAGCGTATCCTCACCGAGCCACGGGCAAGCCTTATCAAGCAATATGTAGCGCTGATGAAGACTGAAGGCGTTGAGCTGGATTTCACTGAAGATGGCGTGGATGCAATCGCCGACATCGCGGTCGAGGTGAATTCAAACGTTGAGAATATCGGCGCGCGTCGCTTGATGACGGTGATGGAAAAAATTCTCGACGAAATCAGCTTCGACGCAACCGACTATGACGGCGAGAAAATTGTCATCAATGAGAAACATGTCCGCGACAATATCGGCGATTTGGCCAAGAACGCGGATCTTTCGAAATTCATTCTCTAAGATTGAGAAGCGTCGATAATTCCAAACTCCTCACGTCCATGCGTTGCAGATGTTAGGATGGATTTCCTCGCCTGATCCGCACATAGAGAGCACCCTCCCCGCCATGCCGTTTTTGAGCGGGCGAAAAACTCACAACCCATTGCCGGAACTCAGGCTCCGAAAGCCAGCGTGGCACCTCTCGATTGAGCACACCGCGGGTGGGGGCTGCCCCCTCATCCCGTCGCCCCCCTTTGCCCGTAATGACGAGAACATAGCGATGGCCGTCGGCCTGAGCACGGGCCAGAAATGACGTGAGCATGCGATGCGCTTCGAGCTGTCGCGCACCATGCAAGTCAATTCGCGCATCAACGCTGACGCGACCGATACCCAAACTGCGAGCTTCGCGTTTATCAATGCTTGCAAGAGATGGTATCGACCGGCGCGACCGTTCCGCCTCGACAGGTGCGCCGCCGGTTTTGGCTACAGGCTGGCGCTTTGAAACTTGACGAGGAGGCGCGGACTCAGGGACTTCGGGCTGCTCAACGACGCGGTTCTTGCCTTTACGCAAGGGCTTGGCCGTGCGGGCCACACGCTCCCACAGTTCGGCATCTTCCGGCGCCAGACCGCCAGACCTTTTGGAATCCTGTTGATCGTCTTTACCCATGGCAGTGGGATCGTGAAGCAAGCGTCCTAACTTTCCGGTAAATTCTTCTTTGGCAGGAGCACCGTAAATCTCGCCGGATATTTGGTCCTACCGGCGATTTTTCCGGCCGCGTCGCCAGAGCCCCAGAATATGTCACCTCTCTCCCGGCCTTTGATCGCCGAGCCCGCGTCCTGGGCAATCATCAAATGTGAGAATCCTTGGATCCCCGGCGATTTGAATTTTGGCGCCTCAACCCAGACGGGCGTGCCCAGCACATGAATAGAGGTATCTACTGCGAGGCTCCGGCGTGGTGTCAGCGCTACGCCCTGCGCACCAACCGGGCCTGTTGCCGCCTGCTTCTTCGGCAGTTCGCGAAAAAAGATATAAGACCGGTTTTCCCACATGAGCTCTCGTGCCTCTTTTGGGTTGGCGGCCATCCAGGCGCGAATGCCCTTCATCGACATCTTTGACTTCGGGAGCGTACCGCGCTCGATCATCAACTTGCCAATCGACGTATAGGAATACCCATTTTTTGCGGCGAAACCGATGCGCATGTGCCCGCCTTCTTCGAGCGCAATGCGGGCCGAACCCTGAATGTGCATGTAAAAAGCTTCGGCCGGATCTTCGAGATAGACGAATTCGAGGCCCTGACCTTCCAGCGCTCCTTGTTCAATCTCCTTGCGATCATGATACGGCACAACACCGTCGGCAGTTTTCCGCCCTGCCGTCATTTGGTGATTGCGTTTGGCCCGGTCCCTATCCGGATAGAGCTGCACTAGATCGTCTGGCACCCGGTAAACAGGCACATTGAACCGCTTCGATGGCGTTCGCGAACCGGGAAGTTCCGGCTCATAGTATCCTGTCACCAGCCCCTCTTGAGCATCATCGTCATAGTGATGCGGTGTGAAATGCGTCTCAAAGAAGCGGCGAGCCTCACGGTCGGAGAGACCGCTATCCAATGCCAGTGCCTTCCGGCAAACGGCAGCCAGAACCTTATATTTGCTCGGTTTTTTGCTCGATGAGCTGTTACGCACATCCGCCCGTTTGACAATCTTTAAACAGGAGCGGCGAAAGGCGGCAAAGGCAGCTGCGTGATCGTCGCTTTTCCAACCTTCGATGTCAGAAAAGTCGATCGTGTTGAAACCGGGTCGCTGCTCATCCATCGGTTTTGGAGATGTCCAGACGTAGATACCGAACGCCAATACAAATGCCGCGACACCGAAGAGGCCAAACCATATCTGCCATGCGCGCATCATGCGCGACTCCCGCGCGTGCACGCAATATCCAAGCCGGCAATCGTCAGGAGAACATTTCCACGCAACCCGCTATGGCGGCTAATTGGCGGCTTCAGTCGCGACAAGTTTCCAGTTCGGATCGCGGGACGAAATATCACGGGCAAAAGTCCAGATGTCAGTGACTTCACGTACCTTTTTCGGATCACCGTCGATTACTTTTCCGTCTTTATCCGAAGTTGAGGTGATGAGTTCGCTGACGAATTTGACCGTCACCTGAGCCATTTTGCGTTTGAATTCGGCTTCTATGATGTCAGCCTTGTTGATGCCAACGAAGCTCGAGTCGACCTTCTCACCGCGGTCCTCCCGCTCATCGAGCGCACCAACAAATCCATCATAGACGTCCTTGCCGAGCAGTTGGCGAAGAGCGCGCCGATCACCGCCAGCAAATGCCATAACAATCATTTCATAAGCAGCTTTCGCACCACTCAGAAATTGCTCTGGGTCGAACTCCGCGTCGGACTTGGCGATGTCGGTCAAACCCTTTTCAAGGGGGCTTCCCTTCGGCGCGAATTTCTTAATGCGTTCTGCGATGCTCTTGGCAGGTTCCACAGACCCGTCATCCCGGCCACGAGGCAACGGGACAACTGTATCCTGTGCACCCGGCTTGGCGGTTGGCGAATTCGAGTCTGATGCGGCATAGGGGTCGTAGGGCTGACGCTCATTGCCTGTGCGCCGACCAAGCACATTTCTCAACCGGAGGAATATGACCACCGCAAGAATAAGAAACAGAAGCGTAGAGATGTCGAACATTTCGCCCATGACATTCACAATTCCGGTTAGACAGCCTCGGGCCGCATCTTCGATTTCCGATGATGATGATATAAGGTGCCGACCATGTACATACAATTCAACACGGGGCGACTTAGTGAGCCCGGACTCTGTCGGTGCATTTGGACTAACTTAGGGCATTGCACCGCCCAAGCCAACTCTCAATCCGGCGACGCTGCCGCAAATACAAAGACGAATTTCACCCAGGCATGATTTTATGAAGCTCTTTTTTCTCCTGCTGTTTATCGTAGTTCCGATCATCGAGCTCGCCATCCTCATAAAGGTTGGCGAAATTATCGGCGTCATTCCAACGATATTGCTTGTGATTTCGACAGCGGTAATCGGCGTTTCACTGCTCAAACGTCAGGGAATCGCTGCTCTTGACGGCGCACGTCAATCGCTAGAAGCGGGAAAATTCCCAGTCGACTCAGTCGTCGATGCGGCCTGCCTTCTTGTTGCCGGGGCATTTCTCCTTGCGCCGGGTTTACTGACGGATACCTTGGGGTTTCTCCTGCTTGTGCCCAGCCTGCGGCGCGGTGTTGCCCATTGGCTTTTTGACAGGCTCGTCGCATCGGGAAATGTCCATTTTCAGGATTTCAACACGGACGGCGGCGGACCGCGTCAAGATGGCGCGCCCTCCGCGGGCGGGCACACGATTGAAACTGAGTATGAAGACCTCGACAGATCGGATGCGGCGCCGGACCGTGAGCCGCGTGGTATTTCCGATCACAGAGATTCGCCTTGGGGGAAAAACCGCAAGCCACGTTAACGTTCCTCACGGAATTGTGTGTCCGTTGCCCGGCGCTGTTCGGCATGTTAGCGACAATGTGAAAATTCATCAGTTGGCCCGACGTGCAGTTGCTCGTGGGTTCACAAGGAGAGAATTGAACCATGGCCAGAAAGAAAAAACCTGCGAGTGATGGCAATGGCGCTTCAAAGGAAACGGCAGCGCCAGCCGATGGAGCAGCCGATCAACAGGAAGAGGATGCCGCTCAATTCGGCGTTCTTGTTCAGTTCATCAAGGACTTTTCATTCGAAAGCCCGAATGCGCCGATGTCGCTTCAGTCACCGGGTGAAAATCCTCGGCTTGAAGTCAACGTCAACGTGCAGGTGTTGCGCCACGACGACGAAATCTACGAAGTTGGCTTAATGGCGGAAGCGAAAGCCCAGAGTGACGCAGGCGTCATCTACAATGTCGAGGTGGTGTATGCCGGCATGTTCCGCGCCATGAATATTCCTGATGAGTATCTGACCCCGGTTCTCTTTGTTGATGCGCCGACAATCCTGTTCCCGTATCTGCGCAGGGTGGTATCGGATATTACCCGCGATGGCGGATTTCAGCCGCTCATGCTTGATCCGATAGATTTCGGAGCACTCTATCAGCAAAGCGCAGATCAGGCGCAAATCAAGGACGCACCTACCATCGCATAAAGGCAGAAGCATCCGTCAGCGCGCTGCCGCGGGATCGTCGTCCAGGTAGCGTTTCCAGATAGCTTTCGCTCCGAGCGTGGAGACGAATTTCTGATGCGCTTTCGCCTCCGCCTTGGTGAGGCGGGATTCCAACGGCTTGGGTCGAGCAGTTGCGGAAGTCATCGTTTCACCGCCTGTGGCTTCAGTGCGCGCGCTGCTCGCCAGCTGAAGATCCGCCTGATGTCCGCCGATAAGCTCGATATAGACCGAGGCCAGAAGGGCGCAGTCGATCAATGCGCCATGAGAGGTGCGTGCGGACGCATCAACACCGTAGCGCTTGCACAATGCATCCAATGAATTTGGCGAGCCAGGATGTTTTCGTCTCGCGAGCGCCAGTGTATCCGTCACCCGGTCCATCTGTATTCGGGCATCGCCAACGCGCCCCAACTCCGTATTGAGAAAGCCAATATCGAAACTGGCATTGTGGATGATGAGGCGGTCCAGCTTGATAAATTCAAGAAAGTCAGTGGCAACGTCCGCGAACAGAGGTTTGCCGGTCAGAAATTCACCCGAAAGATTGTGAACTGCATAAGCCTCGCTAGGCATATCGCGTTGGGGATCGAGGTAGGCATGCCACTCCGATCCCGAAGGGATGTGGTTGACGAGTTCTATGCAGCCAATTTCGACAACCCGGTGGCCGTCGCCCGGATCCAGCCCCGTGGTCTCCGTATCAAGAACAATTTCACGCATACAACATGCGAACCTTTTTTGCGCCTAGCTTGCGTTTGTCTCACCGGACCTGGAAGAAAACACACGTCCTTCCCGTCCGCGCAGTGATTCGATGAGTCTATCAATTTCCGCGTGTGATTCTTCGACTGGCCGGTTCGTTTCCACAACATAGTCAGCACGCTTGCGCTTCTCCGCATCCGGCATCTGATTGGCGAGGAGCGCATCAAGTTTTTCTTCGCTCATATCAGGCCGACTGAGAACGCGATCGCGCTGGACTTCAAGCGGCGCTGAAATGACAATAGTAACATCGACCTGACTGTCCGCCCCGACCTCGAACAGAAGCGGAATTTCCAGAACCGCCATTTCGGCACCGGCGCGAGCATGGTTTGCTAGAAATTCCTGGCGCGCGCTCTGAACAAGCGGATGCACAATGGATTCAAGGCGCGCCAGGGCATCCTTGTCACCCATAAGCCTTTGACCAAGAAGGCCGCGGTCCACATGTCCGTCATGTGTGGTTCCTGGAAAAGCATCCTCTATCAGTGGTACGGCCTCGCCTTTGTAGAGCCGATGCACTTCTGCATCAGCGTCAAATACCGGGATCCCGTTCTCGACAAATCGTCTCGCCGCGGTTGACTTTCCCATGCCGATGGAACCGGTAAGTCCGACAATCAGCATTGTTCCTCCAGCAGGTTTGCAACAATTAGGTCCCGGAGTTCCTGCGTCACTTCAGGCCGGATGCCAAACCACTTCTCGAAGCCCGGCTCCGCCTGGTGAAGGAGCATGCCAAGTCCGTCCACGGTTCTAAGGCCCCTCGCTTCGGCCTGTTCAAGCAACTTCGTTTTCAGCGGGACATACACAAGGTCCGTGATGACCGCATCAACGGATGCTCCGGTCAGATCAATTTCCAGTGGCGGCGATCCGGTCATACCCAGTGAGGTCGTATTTACGATCAAGCCGCAGCCAGCAACTCGCTCGCTCCGCTGTTCCCAGTCGACCAAGTGGATCGGACCATCAAAATGACCTGCAAGGGATTCGGCGCGTTCTCTCGTCCGGTTGGCAAGCCTGATGTCGTCGAAAGATCGGCTCAACAGCCCAAAAAGAACAGCCCGCGCCGCGCCGCCTGCGCCGAGCACCAGCGCGCTCTTGGACAATGTGTCCCAGCCGGGTGCCTCCTGGTCCAGATTTTTGAGGAACCCGTATGCGTCGGTATTCGAGGCCTGAAGCCTGCCATCCTCTAGCCATAGCGTGTTTGCAGCGCCGATTGCCCGGGCCGCATCATCTGCATGATCTGCAAGTACAAGCGCCTGCTCCTTATGAGGCACCGTAACATTTGCGCCCGCAAATCCCTGCTCCCGCATGGACGAAAGGAAGTGATCGAGGTTACCGGGTTCAACCTCTTGCTTGGTGTATGCCCCGTCGATTCCATGCTTCGCGAGCCAGTGCCCGTGAATAAGCGGCGAGCGGGAATGCTCTATCGGCCAGCCGATGACGCAGGCTCGAGTGGTCATGATGCGTTGGCCGCTTCGCCACGGAGTTGGTTCAACAACGCCAGAAGCGGCAATCCAAGAACGGTGAAATAGTCACCCTTGATCTCTTTGAAAAGTTGAACCCCGATTGACTCAAGCTTGTATGCACCAACTGACGACAACACGGCTTCACCGGCAGCCGCAAGATACTGCCCAATATCCTCCGGCGAGAGCGGGTGCATGGTGAGGTGGGCGGTATCGATCTTCGTCCAGTGTACCTCACCCCCCCGCGCAAGAGCGACGGCCGAGTGAAGTTGATGTGTTTGACCCTGCAGTTTCAACAAGGTCTGCCGCGCATCTTCCATAGTCTGCGGTTTCTCAAATGTCAGATCGCCCAGGGCAAGCACCTGATCCGCACCGATGACCAGAGCACCCGGATTGCGTTCACTCACCGTCTCAGCCTTCGCACGAGCGAGAACTTCAGCAATATCTGCCGGGGCCCCGCCGTTGTTCTGAGTAAGGACCTTGCGGATTGCACTTTCGTCAATATTGGCGGGGTCGATTTCGAAACTCAGCCCTGACGCCTTTAGCAGTGCAGCACGGCTTGGACTGCCTGAACCGAGGACAAGGGGGGATGCAAGACCAAGGAGCATGGAACTCAGCCGTCCGCCGCCTGGGCGGATCTATCATGATACTGTTTCAGGATGGCGGCAGCTGTCTCCTCAACGGATCGCCGCGTTACGTCAATTACAGGCCAGCCGTTACGACTGCAAAGCCGTCGCGTGTAGGTGATTTCCTCTTCGATAAGATCGCGGTCCACATATTCGCTCAAGTCGCGGTCAGCAAGCGCCAGAACTCGGTTACGACGCACCTGCGAGATACGGTCAGCGCTCGCTATCAGGCCGACCACGAACACCCCTTCAGCCTTTTCGAGCTGGGGCGGCAGCGGAATGCTTGGAATGAGCGGAACATTGGTGGTCTTGAACCCGCGCTGCGCGAGATAAATGCTGGTCGGTGTTTTTGAGGTCCGACTGATACCTATGAGGACGATATCGGCATCGTTCAGATCGTCAGGCAGCTGGCCGTCATCATGGGCCATTGTGAAATTCAAGGCATCGATCCGGCGGAAGTATTCAGCATCAAGCACATGCTGCCCGCCCACGGTTGGTTTAGAGGGCGCACCCAGATAGGATTCGAACACCTGCATGATAGTTGAAAGAACCGGCACGCATGGCACATTCAGACGCTGGCAGTACTCATCAAGCGCATAGGCAAGCTCGGGATTGACAATCGTGTAGAGGACAATGCCAGGCGCAGACTCTATTTCCTGCAGAACTCGGTCTAGCTGCCGCTTGGTTCGAACGAGCGAGTGCACATGCTCAATGCTCCGGATTTGGGAATATTGCACGATGGCAGCTTTAGCAACTGCGCTCAACGTTTCGCCAGTCGCATCCGAGATCAGATGCAGGTGGAAAAACTTTGGTAAATTGCTGGCCACCCTTTGGATACTCCGTCAATAAAACCCATGCCAATCAGGTCTTTTCCCAATTCATCCCTTATCGTCCTGATTTCTCCACCTATTTACACACAGAAAAAAACGTGTGGACAGGATATCTGACATTCTCCACAAGGACCGATGATTTCATCTTCCTCACGGTTTATCCATAACTTGTCAACAGCACTGATCCCATACTGATAGGTGCGCTAGATGGCCGGAAAAGAACGATTGATCATCGCAGCATTAGAACTTCTCAACAGTGATATATCCGTGTTGATCGCAACCCAAGATATCTATGCAATCTGTTGTGAAGAGCGTGTGGGAGAACTAGTGCTCAACCGTAATATTCGATATCCACTTGGTAAAAGAAATAGATTCAAAGAAGATTCTAGAATCCTTTTTGGATTAATAGAGGGCGGGCTTCGTCATTAATCAGTGTGTGGAAACGCCGATACTGCTGAAGGTGCTTTCAGGTCGTTCGACCCTTCCGCCTCCAATCTGGCTCATGCGCCAAGCAGGCCGATATCTGCCTGAGTATCGTGAGCTGCGCGCGAACGCGGGGTCGTTCCTGAAACTTTGTTACAACCCGGATCTGGCCTCTCGGGTAACTCTGCAGCCAATAGAGCGATTTGGTTTTGATGCGGCTATTCTATTCTCCGACATTCTGGTTATTCCCGACGCGCTCGGGCAGAAGGTCGACTTCGTCGAGAATGAGGGACCCGTTCTTGATCCCATTGTAGACAGGAACGGGATTGAGAAACTCAAGCGCGAGCATGTCCTGGATCATCTAGCACCAGTATTTGAAACGGTACGCCAGGTGCGATCTGGCTTGGACGCAAATACTGCCCTTATCGGATTCTGTGGAGCCCCGTGGACGGTTGCGACCTACATGGTTGGTGGAAGGGGAAGTCCCGACCAAGCTGCGGCAAGGGGGTTTGCATATCGCGACAGGGAGGCGTTCGACACTCTAATCGATCTCCTTGTCGATGTTTCCCTGGACTATCTCTGTGCGCAGGTCGATGCCGGGGCTCAGGTCTTACAGATCTTCGATAGCTGGGCGGGAAATCTCCCGGAGGATGAGTATGCGCGCTGGTGCGTTGAGCCGGTAAAAAAACTTGTTGCTGGTCTGAAGGCACGCGTTCCCGGCGTACCGGTAATCGGGTTCCCGCGGGCGGTTGGACCGCTCTATGCGGACTTCGTGGAAAAAACGGGCGTTGATGGCGTGAGTTGTGATACGTCGCTGCCTCTTTCTTACATCCGAGACGTGTTGCAACCTCGGGCAGCGGTGCAGGGAAACCTTGACCCACTGCTGCTTGTCAGTGGCGGGGATGCACTGGCACGCAGGGTGGATGAAATCCTGGAAGCTTTGTCCGGCGGTCCGTTCATTTTCAATTTGGGGCACGGTATCGTACCCCAGACACCTCCCGACCATGTTGCGGAGCTTGTCAGGAGGGTACGCGGGTGAGCTATCTGATATTTAAATCTCTGCACGTGATTTCAATTATCGCCTGGATGGCGGGACTGCTCTATCTGCCGCGGCTGTTTGTCTATCATGCTGATGCAAAACCGGGTTCCGACGTTTCGGAAACCTTCAAGGTGATGGAACGGCGGTTGCTCAAGGCGATCATGACGCCGGCAATGCTGGCGAGCTGGGGATTCGGTCTTTGGCTTGCATTCGGCGAGGGTGTGGTCGACATGGCTACTGATTTTTGGTTTCACGCAAAACTGCTTTGTGTCGTGCTGTTAAGCGCCTTCCATATGGCTTTGGCGAAGTGGCGGAAAGGATTTGAAACCGACAGCAACGCCCATCCAGCCCGTTTTTACCGCTTCATGAACGAGGTTCCGACCGTATTGATGATTGTGATCGTATTTCTGGTTGTCGTTAAGCCGTTCTAGGGGATGCCTCAGGCAATGGACTTTTAAAACTCATCCAATTCTGTTATACGTCGACTCGAGTTATATTCTTTTTGGCGCCCTAGCCGGCGCCCGATCCTATCAGCAGCTCGAAAGTCTCCTCCGCCTTCAGACGTGGCAGAACCGGTTTATCCGGCTCACGACGGCAGGCACCTACCCTTTCAGTAAGGACTTTGGAGCACCGCGGGGCTGTATCGCATCCTACCCTCACCAGATCAGTCCGGAGTGGACCGAATGCAGGAAATGAAACTTCAAGAGTTGAAGACGAAATCGCCAACAGAGCTGTTGAGCTTTGCCGAGGAGGTGGATGTCGAGAATGCGAGCACAATGCGCAAGCAGGAACTCATGTTCGCAATCCTCAAACAGCTTGCGGCACGAGAGATTGATATCACCGGAACGGGCGTCGTCGAGGTCCTTCAGGATGGATTCGGGTTTTTGCGGTCACCAGACGCGAATTACCTGGCCGGACCGGACGATATTTACGTAAGCCCGAGCCAGATCCGTCGTTTCAGTCTTCGCACCGGGGACACCGTCGAGGGACAAATTCGCAGTCCCAAGGATGGCGAGCGTTACTTCGCACTGCTCAAGGTCAACCAAATCAATTTTGATGACCCGGAGAAGATGAAGCACAAGGTTCTCTTCGATAACCTGACGCCGCTTTATCCGGACGAATGGCTGAAATTGGAGCTGGACGATCCGACAAGAAAGGATTCCAGTGCCCGTGTGATCGATATTGTCTCGCCGTTGGGCAAAGGCCAGCGCGGCTTGATCGTGGCGCCGCCGCGCACGGGCAAGACGATGATCCTCCAGAATATCGCCCACTCCATTACCGGCAATCATCCCGAGTGTTTCCTCATCGTGCTGCTCATAGACGAGCGCCCTGAAGAAGTTACCGACATGCAGCGCTCGGTGAATGGTGAGGTTATTTCCTCAACTTTCGATGAGCCGGCATCGCGTCATGTTCAGGTCGCCGAGATGGTTATCGAAAAGGCGAAGCGGCTGGTCGAACACAAGCGCGATGTGGTGATCCTGCTCGATTCGATTACCCGCCTTGGCAGGGCCTACAACACCGTGGTTCCGTCGTCGGGCAAAGTGCTTACCGGTGGTGTGGACGCGAATGCACTGCAGCGACCGAAGCGTTTCTTCGGCGCTGCGCGTAACATCGAGGAAGGCGGGTCACTGACGATTATCGCTACAGCGCTTATCGACACCGGAAGCCGTATGGACGAAGTCATCTTCGAAGAGTTCAAGGGTACGGGTAACTCCGAACTCGTGCTTGATCGCAAGGTTGCTGACAAGCGCGTCTTCCCGGCGATTGATATCGCCAAGTCGGGAACGCGGAAGGAAGAGCTGCTGGTTACGCCCGATCAACTCAAGAAAATGTATGTGCTCCGGCGTATTCTCAATCCAATGGGAACCATGGATGGCATCGAGTTCTTGCTCGATAAATTGAAGCAGACGAAGAACAATGATGAGTTCTTCGATTCCATGCAGACGTGAGAATTAGGAAAATAGCATATTTTTCAATGCGTTACCTGGATGTTGACTGAATCGTAGGCGCGACTGAATGTTCGCCCGGGATGCCGAAATCCAGATTGCTCAACCCGACACTTCCGCGATTTAGCGACCTGTAGCCAGCAATCGCGAATGCCGTAATTGCAGCGCCTGCCAGAACGTCAACAAGATAGTGGCCACCTTCAGTGAGTGTGGAAACGACAACTACTGAATTCAGCAATACCGCTGCTGGAAAAACGAACCTGAAATCACGGAAGCAATAGGCGGTGATGATCGCAAGCGCGGTATGAAAGGATGGGAAGGTTACAAGCCCCTCTGTCTTTGCGAATGAGATCGTTCGGAGGGACCCGTCTCGCAGGCCAACAAAGTATTGATGGTGCCACATCCCCGCTTCTTGGTTTAAGTTCGCGAAAGTCTCGGCGGCAGGAAGATGGAAGGCGTAGGCTCCTTCTGATGGTAACAGTCCCGCCAAGGTAACGATTACAAGCATAGTAAAGGTAAACAGCGTAAGAAATTCTGTTAGGCATGCCTTGCGTTGCGCAAAGCCGAGTGCGAGCAGCAGAACGAAGACCTGCAGTATGGAACTTCGATAAGCCCATGTGAGCGTCCATCCCAGGGCAGGACGATCGTTCACCCAACTGAGAAATGCAGTCCAGTTGAACATTAGGCTTGCGTCTATTGTCGCGAATTGAGCGTCCAGCAAAGGCAGGTTGAGGCTGGTGATGAAATAGCTATAGACAGCAGCGCTATTCGTGAGCAGCACGATGTAGATCATTGCTACAGCCAGCATGCTGAAACCCGGCACTGGGCGACGATAGGTGTAGAACCAAGCGGTCGCTGCAAGCAAGATAAGAGCGATCGGCACCGGAAAGTAAGAAGCCAGCATAAGTGAGAAGTTGGTCTGGATGAGCCAGATGGCATCAATGACAAAAAGTGATACGACGCAATACCACAACGGTTTGGATGGAAACATTCCCATACTCATAACTATTCAATCTTGATAAATTTTCGATAGAACGTCGATTGAACAGTCTAGCAATGGAGGATGAGAGAATCGTTAAAACCTCTCGCCCCGACCTGTTTGCGTGTGAGAGTTCTTCTGTCTTTTTGAGCCACCCAAGTGGATCCAGTCGTAGCCGAAAATGGCGGTTTTTATGACGTTGTCCGGCCCAAAGACCAACACACCCACATCTGACACCATTTTTGCGCTTTCGAGCGGCCGTGGCAGAGCGGGCATTGCGGTCGTTCGTTTGTCGGGTTCGCTTGCCGGCGGTGCGGTCCGGAAACTGGGCGGTGCATTGCCTGAGGGACGCCAGGCCCTGCTTCGTCATCTGTGCGACCCGCAGACGGGCGAGAAGCTCGATGATGCGCTCGTGCTGTTCTTTGAGGCCCCCTTGAGCTTTACCGGTGAGGATGTTGGCGAGCTTCATGTACATGGAGGTCCGGCGGTCATTGCAGCGGTGCTGGAGACACTGGACGGGATGGAAGGACTGCGCATGGCGGAGCCTGGCGAGTTCGCGCGACGTGCATTCGAAAACGGCAAGCTCGATCTGACGCAGGCAGAGGGCCTGGCCGATCTGATCGAGGCTGAGACCCAAGCTCAGCGCCGTCAAGCTCTCAGACAATCAGGGGGTACCCTGCTTGCACTGTGTGACGAGTGGCGGGAACAGATCATACTGGCGGCATCTTTGGTTGAGGCCGCGCTCGATTTTTCCGATGAGGCAGATGTACCGGAGTTGATAGAGGATAGAGCGCGTCCGGTGATTGCGGATTTGCTGGGTGGGCTCAATCATCATTTGGACGATGCGCGAAAAGGAGAGCGCTTGCGTGAGGGGTTGCAAGTGGTCCTGGCCGGACAGCCCAATGTCGGCAAGTCGAGCCTGCTTAACGCTCTTGCCTCGCGCGATGTGGCCATCGTTTCTCATGAGCCCGGAACAACCCGAGATGTTATTGAGGTGCATCTCGACCTTGGCGGATTTCCGGTAACCCTGATCGATACGGCTGGGCTTCGCCAGCCGTCAGGAGAGATCGAGCGTGAAGGCATGCGCCGCACCGTCGCGCGGGCCGCAGACGCAGATCTCCTGGTTTGGCTCGTCGATGCGGCCAAACCGGTCTGGGAGCCGCATGCAGATATCAAAGCTGGGAAGAGTCACATCTTAACAATCCTGAACAAAATCGATGTCGGGCCCGCGACGGGGAACAACCGCAAAGGGTCCCTGGCCATATCAGCCAAGACGGGCGACGGTCTCGAGCAACTGATCTCCTTTTTGACGGACAAGGCGTCCGAACTGATGGGTGCCGGTGAACCTGCAATCGTAACCCGGGCGCGCCAGCGTCGAGAGCTTGAGGCGTGTCGGGATGCGCTTCAGGCTTTTCTTTCCGGCGATGCGGCCGATCTCGAACTGCGCGCGGAGGATTTGCGCGTTGCAGCTCATTCTCTCGGCCGTCTCTCGGGGCGGGTCGATGTGGAGGACATTCTTGATCGTATTTTCGGCGATTTCTGTATCGGCAAGTAGTGTTTCACGTGAAACATTCCGGGTCGTCAATTCCGGCAGGCTTTGACGGAGTGCATGGAACCGGATAGATCAACTCTCCCATGAGTCCTGTTTCGAAAAAGATCGATGTTATTGTGATCGGTGGCGGCCACGCGGGTTGTGAGGCGGCTGCAGCGTCCGCGCGTCTTGGTGCCAATACGGTGCTCATCACCCACACTTTTGCGACCATTGGCGAAATGTCGTGTAATCCCGCTATTGGCGGGCTTGGAAAGGGCCATCTCGTGCGCGAGATTGATGCGCTTGACGGATTGATGGGTCGTGTCGCCGATGATGCCGGTATCCAGTTTCGTGTGCTTAACCGCTCAAAGGGCCCCGCGGTGCAGGGGCCGCGTGCTCAGGCTGACCGGAAACTTTACCGGGAGTCCATGCAACGGGCGATCCGGGCGACCCGCAACCTCGAAGTCATAGAGGCGGGCGTTGACGATCTCATTGTCGAAAAGGGCCGGGTCGGTGGGGTTATTACATCCGACGGAGACTTGATCCGCGCCGGTGCGGTCGTGCTAACAACCGGCACATTCCTCAACGGGCTCATCCATATTGGTGAAAAGAAAATTCCCGCCGGACGCATGGGTGAAGCCCCTGCGCTCAAGCTGTCAGACCGGCTCTATGCAATGGGGCTGTCCATGGGGCGGCTTAAGACAGGGACGCCGCCACGCCTCGATGGCAAGACGATTCGCAGGGATGATTTGAGCATCCAGCACGGTGATGCACTGCCAGTGCCGTTTTCTTTCCTTACGGAGAAAATCGCACGCGAGCAGGTCCCCTGCCACATTACCTTCACCAACACTGAAACGCACGAAATCATCGAGAAAAACCTCGAAAATGCGCCGATTTACTCAGGTCAGATCGAAAGCACCGGTCCGCGCTACTGCCCGTCGATCGAAGACAAGGTGGTACGCTTCAAGGAACGGGAGTCGCATCAGGTTTTCCTGGAACCAGAGGGCCTCGACGACGATACGATCTATCCAAATGGGATTTCGACCTCCCTGTCCGAAGATGTCCAGCATGCTTTCCTGAAGACCATCCCGGGTCTCGAAAACACAACCATTCTCCGTCCAGGTTATGCAATCGAATACGACTACGTGGATCCCCGCGAACTTGATCCGTCCCTTCAGGTCAAGCGCCTCGCAGGATTGTATCTCGCAGGTCAGATAAATGGCACCACTGGATATGAGGAAGCCGCTGGTCAGGGCCTCATCGCGGGGCTCAACGCGGCGCTTGCTGCGGGAGGCGCCAGCCAGCACTTCTCTGTCAGCCGCGCGGAAGCGTATCTCGGCGTCATGATCGATGATTTGGTAACCCGTGGGGTCACCGAGCCATACCGGATGTTCACGTCGCGTGCAGAATACAGATTGAAGCTACGGGCAGACAATGCGGACCAGCGTCTGACACCAGCCGGAGAAAAGCTCGGCTGCGTGAGCCGTGAACGCTGTACGGCCTTCAAGACCAAATCCAGAGCGCTTGATGGTGCGCGATCATTGTTGGGTTCGCTGACGATGACACCGAATGAAGCCGTGCGCTCGGGTCTCAGTGTCACCCAGGACGGACGCCGTCGCACCGCCTTTGAGCTTCTGTCCTATCCGGGTATTGATTTAGAGGCCCTTCGGTCCATTTGGCCTGAAATTGGGCAGATTTCGCCTGCAATCGGCGTGCAAATAGAAACTGACGCGCGCTATGCCGTTTATCTCGCACGTCAGGAAGCAGATATCGCCGCCTACCGTAAGGACCAGAAAACGGCCATTCCGAAAGAATTTGACTATGACTCGATTTCCGGGCTTTCCAACGAAATCCGGCAAAAACTCCTCGCAAGACGTCCAGCTACCCTTGCGCATGCGGCGCGCATAGACGGAATTACGCCGGCGGCTCTGATGTTGCTCGCAGCGCATGTAAAGAGGCCGCCTGATCGACAATCCGCCTGAGGGCTATATGCCAGTGCCTGAGCTCCCGCTCATCGATACTCCAGAACAATTTGCCAAGCAGTTCGATGTTTCACGTGAAACACTCGAACGGCTGAAGATCTATGAGCAACTGCTGAGACGCTGGCAAAAAGGCACGAACCTGGTGTCGCCCGCGACCCTTGATCAGGTCTGGCATCGCCATTT
>DEIT01000179.1:20677-21968 GCA_002352635.1 Hyphomicrobiaceae bacterium UBA2767
AAGTGCGCTTTCGCGCATGAAGTTGTGCGTGAAACAGGGTGTTCTGTGGAAATACATCAGACTCGCATTGAAAGCCTTTGGGGCGAGGATAAATTGTCGAACGTCGAATGCATTACAGCACGCGCGCTTGCTCCGCTCAGCGAATTGCTGGAGCTTGCAGCGCCATTTTTTGGTGCATCGACGAGGGGACTGTTTCTCAAGGGGCGCCAAGTGGACGGCGAATTGAGTCAAGCGCGCCAAAAGTGGAGCTTTGAGTCAAAGGCACATCCAAGCCTGACTGACGCTCAGGCGCGTGTGATTGAACTGCGTGATTTGCGGCAGAAAGGATCCGTGAAGTGTGGAGAGGTCGAATGAGTGGAGACAGGTCCAGGCCACGTGTTCTGGCGCTCGCGAACCAAAAGGGCGGGGTGGGGAAAACAACCACGGCCATCAATCTGGGTACGGCCCTCGCCGCGGTTGGCGAGCAGGTCCTTATCATCGACCTTGATCCGCAGGGTAATGCCAGTACCGGGCTCGGCATTCCGAACACACCGGAGGCGCGGACGCCTTCAACCCTTGAGGTGATGATGGGGAAATCGAGCATTTCCCAAGCGCAACGCCCGACCGATATCGACAGAATGTCGATTGTGCCCGGTCATATCGATTTGGTGATGGTTGAGAGGGATGCGGCTGCAAACAGACATAAGAATTATGGTTTGCGTGATGCCTTGAACGCTCACGCGGCCGCAATGGAACACTCAGATGAGCTGGGTCCAAGCTATGTTCTGATCGATTGCCCGCCCTCGCTCAATATATTGACGCTCAATGCCCTGGCGGCGGCAGACGCGGTAATCGTCCCCCTTCAGTGCGAGTTTTTTGCCATGGAGGGATTGAGCTTGCTCGTCGACACAATCGAGGAGGCGCGGCGCTCTCTTAATCCCAACCTGATCATTCAGGGTGTGATCCTGACGATGCACGACGGGCGCCAGGTTCTGACCCAGCAGGTCGAGGAAGACGTTCGCGCTTTTCTCGGCAAGAAGGTTTATTCAAACACCATTCCGCGCAACGTTCGCCTTTCCGAAGCACCCTCTTTCGGGCAACCGGCCCTCGTATATGACATGGAATGCAAGGGAAGCCAGGCCTACATCGCCGTCGCCAAGGAACTGATCCGGCGCGAACGTGGTCTCGCGGCGGCTTAAGGGGCTCAAGGATGGCAGCAGCGAAGCGCAGGCTGGGGCGAGGGCTCGCGAGCCTAATCAATGAGGCTGCGGATGTGGCGGCGGCCACCGGGCTTGAGGGCCTGCGCACGGTC
>DEIT01000134.1 GCA_002352635.1 Hyphomicrobiaceae bacterium UBA2767
GTGTATCCACACCTGGGTTGAAGTGATGAATAGCGCACCTCACGGCCCCGCGGCTTGACGTGAATCAATATGAAACGCCGGCGAACACGCTTACGCCGATGGTCACCGACAGCAGCGCCACGGCGATGATGCCGATCAAGTCGAGCAGGAAACCCGCACGCAGCATTTCCTTGATGGTGACCACACCGGATCCATAGATGACTGCGTTGGGTGGCGTCGCTACGGGAAGCATGAAGCCGAGCGACGCGGATAGGGCGACGGCCGCTGTCAGCAGGACGGGATCAATGCCGAGCCCGTAGGCTGCAGCCGCAGCGACGGGCAGGAAGATGGCGGCCATGGCAGTATTGCTGGCGAGTTCGCCAAGGAACACGACGATCGCCGCGATCGCCAGGACGATGACGAACCAGGGAAAGTTTTCAAGTGTCGTCGCTTTGTTTGCGATCCAGACCGCGAGCCCGGAGGTTCCGATCACCTTGGCAAGCGCCAACCCGCCGCCGAACAGGATCAGCACATCCCAACGGATTTTCATGATGTCTCCGGCGGATAACAGACATCTGTCTGGCGCGCCGAAATTCGCCCAGAATGGAGAAAGAGAAGTTTTTTCTTGATTGCCGGGCACCACGAACATCATCACCGCCACGGCAATGGCGATACCGGCATCGCTGAGGGCGAGTTGCGGGACCAGTGTCTCGACAATGGGACGCGTCGTCCAGCAGATGGCGGCCACACAGAGAAGGAGTGCCACCCGTCTCTCGCCAGAAGACATGGGGCTGAGTTTGCCCACACGCTCGACAAGCGTCTGGTCCCTCAGATCCGGAAATGACTGCGGCAAGGAAAAGGCAACGCGTGTGAGCACCAGCCAGGCGACGGGGAGCAGGACCAGAACCGCAGGAACGCCGATCAACATCCAGCGCGCGAAGCTGACTTCCACGCCGAGTGCCTCGGCCATGAAGCCGGCAAACAGGGCGTTTGGAGGGGTGCCGATGAGTGTGCCCATGCCGCCGATTGTGGCCGCATAGGCGATACCAAGCATAAGCGCTGCTGAAAAGGTGGAGACCTGCTTGAACGGGTCTGATTTGTCAGAGCATGCGATGGTATGAATGATGGATTGCCCGATCGGCAGCATCATCACAGCCGTTGCCGTATTGCTAACCCACATGCTCAGAAATGCGGTCGCTGCCATGACCCCGGCGATGATACCAGCAGGTTTGTCGCCCGAAATGCGCAGAATACTGAAGGCGACGCGCCGGCTCAGGTTCCAGCGCTGCATCGCCTGTGCCATCAGGAACCCACCCAGGAACAGGAACACAAGGGGATGCGCATATTCCCGCGCCGTGCTGTCGAGAGATGCGATGCCGAACGGCGGAAACAGAACCAGGGGTATCAGTGCGGTGATGGCGAGCGGCACCGCTTCGGTCATCCACCATATGGCCATCAGGATGGCCACAGCGGCAACTGCCATCGCCTGCGGCGACAACCCCTCCGGTACGGGCATGAATGTCATGGCGACGACCACCAACGGCCCGACAGCAATTGCCAAAGGCCGGATGGTGCTCTCGAAATCGCTCATGGCTTGTCCGATCGATGATGGGAGTGAGCTGGTTTCGGTGCCAAAACGTGGTTTAGTGAGACATCAGAACCGGAACGGTCATGTGTTGCATAATCTCCCTGGTAACACCGCCGAATATGAACTCCCGCAACCGGGAGCGGCCGTAGCAGCCCATCACCAGCAAGTCGCAGGATTCATCCGCGATCCGGGATAGCAGATCGCTTCCGACTGAAATGTCTGCGGGGTGTGATGTGGCCGTTTCGGGTTTGATGCCGTGCCGCGATAGTGCAACAGCAAGGTCGCTGCCTGGGCTGAGACCGTCTCCACCTCCGCCGTCATCGGGGTTAATAGTGAGGATGCGCACCGAGTCTGCCTGCTTGAGCAGCGGCAGCGCATCAAATGCGGCGCGCGCGGCTTCGCGCCTTCCGTTCCAGGCAATGACAGCACGCGTGCCGATCTCTTGCGGTTTGCCACCGCGCGGTATGATCAAAACAGGACGACCGACACCCAAGACCACGTCAGCCACCAAATCCAGATCGATGTCCGCTCCAAACAAACGGCTCATGACGATCAGGTCGGCGCAGGGCATGTATCGCAGCAGTCCAGTCGCCAGATCGGCCTGTGGTGACTGCTCGCACCGCCACTCGGTAGCGGTGCTTGAGCCCTTGGTGGTTTCAGCGAAGATTTTCTCAACCGCATTGGCGCGCTGCTGCAGCGCTTCCTCTTCCCGGTTGATGGCCTCTGCTGGAAATTCGACTCCGGCGAGACCGTAAATTGGAACCCGCGGGACCACATGAAGGCCGATCAGATGTGCTTCGTCACGCTCCGCCAGCCGCAGAGCAGCAGCCAGAACCGCCGGTGTGCTTTCAGTTGTGGTGAGGCAGGCAACGATAGTTTTGAGCGACACTGTACTCTCCCACTTTCTGCGGCTGCAAAAGTGACTTTGGCACCGCAGGCGGGTCCGGGCGTTGATCCACGTCAACGACCACTTTCACCGGGTGAATGATAAGTCAGAGTCGGCAAGGCACCGTTCAGCATTCCAAAAATGGCGAAACGAGTTTCAGGCATACCCTTTTGCCGGTGCTGGCTTGGCGGAGCTTGGTTCTGATGCGGTTAATCGGACGAATAGAGGGAACACGATGAGGGATGCCTCGCGTCAAGGCGTTTCGGAGACTGCAAGCGCTGGATCATCGTCCTGGATTGTCGTGCCGTTGCTGCTGATTGTGCTCTATTTCGCGCTCATTTTGGCTCCGACCCTGCTTGCCCACGCTCAGGATTTGCCACCACGCAAATGGCAGGATGAACTGTCATCGGGATTGGCTCTGTCAGCGTTCGCCGGTCTTCTGATTGAGTTTGTGCTCTCAGGACGCTTTCGGCTTGTATCCGGCCATCTTGGGATAGATACCACCATGCGCTTCCATCAGTTGATGGCGCGCTCCCTGACCGTGTTCATTCTCGTGCATCCGTTTTTGTATGTGACGCCGATGATGAACGAACCGCTCCCCTGGGATGCCACCAGTCGCCTTACGCTCGGTCTGACCATGGGGTCGTTTGCAACAGGGCTCATAGCGTGGCTTGCGCTCATGCTGATGGTCACTTTCGCCATCTTTCGGGAACAAACCGGCGGCAGTTATGAGATGTGGCGGCTCTCGCATGGGGTCGCGGCGGTCGTGATCGCGGTATTTGGCATGCACCACACAATCAACGCCGGACGATACAGCGGCGATTCCACGCTTGCAACATACTGGTTTGTCTTGCTTGCGATCTCGGTTTTCACACTTCTATGGGTCTATGTGCTCAAGCCCTGTTGGCAACTGCGAAACCCATATTCCGTTCAATCCGTGCGGCGGATTGCGCTCAAGACATGGGAGCTTGTCGTGACGCCGCGTAAAGGCGCGGCCATTGGTTTCTCGGCAGGTCAGTTTGTCTGGTTGAACGTTGGGCATAGCCCATTCTCGCTTCATGAAAACCCTTTCTCCATTGCCTCAGCGCCGACCAACAGGGGTCAGCTCAGCTTCGTCATCAAGGAAGTCGGTGATTTCACAAGAAGCATCAGCCAGATAGCGCAAGGGACACTGGCCTATGTCGACGGACCGCACGGAAATCTTGTTTTCCATGGCCGGCACGGCGCGGGAATCGCCTTGATTGCGGGCGGTGTCGGCATTGCACCTCTGCTCGGCATTCTTCGCCAGCTGCGCCATGATCACGACAAGCGGCCCATCGTGCTGCTTTATGGAAACAGAGCGCACGATCAAATTGTCTATGCCGAGGAACTTGAGGAGATGCGGAAGGTTCTGAACCTTCGCGTCGAGCACGTCGTTGGAGAGCCGCCACGAGGTTGGAAGGGGCGAACCGGCGTCATCGATGCAGACTGCGTCGAGGATATTCTGGCCCGACCCGATGCGAAGAACTGGCTATATTTCGTCTGTGGCCCGCTGCCAATGATTGAGGGCGTAGAGGCAACGCTCCTGGCCATGGGAGTGCCAGGCAGACAGATCGTTTCGGAACGGTTCTATTACGATTAAGAGGTTCCAGTGACACACCGTCAGCGTATCCTTGTTACGTTCTGCACCATCACGTTGGTGGTTTTTGTCACCGCACTTGCTTTCGCCTTGCGTTGACGTTCGCCAGCGCGAAATCAAGTCAAGTTTTGAACCATACGGGCTTCGGCGTCCGCTCCGGGTCCAAAGCCGACATCAAATTCCGGCCTTCCTGAGGTCCGCTCCAACCCGCAAACCAGCCACTCCACGTCCAGACAGCGTGTGTCCCCGCATCCCTCACAGCCTTTACTCAATTTCAATCGCTTTCCGTCCCCAGCCCCCCCAAATTGCGCTCCGATTTGAACCTTTTGCCCGCCGACCGCGACCAATGCGTGTGGACGAGTTTTTAAGCCCGATCCGGCAGCCGCGCGATCATGTATCTGGACGCGCGCAGGCAGATGAATGGAGAGTGCCATGAGCAATCGAAAAACCATGGGGACGGTGGAGTGGACGCATTGGGACAGGTTTGAACCCGTCAAGCCGGTCCCATTGACTGACGAATTATCTATTCCATCCTCATTTGAATCCGGTGAGCCACCTCCCCCATTGCCCGCGGATCAGGACCGCGCCGTCAATGCAATGACCGTCGAGAGCCCGTCGGATGAAATCGGCACGCAGCTGACGATCTCGGGATATGTGAGAGAGGCGCCTTTGTATGTCGATGACCATGATGCCGGTCCGTCGCACTCACGGCTGCCGGCCCATACCCCGGAGTGGAGAAATCCTCAACCCGGAGACCCGGGCCGCACCCTTACCGAGACGGATGCCGGTGAAACGGCGGGAAGGACAATCCAGATGGAGATTTCCGGGTACGTGAGCACCTCGCCCTTGTATTTCAACGACGAAGATTTCGATCTCGCTGCTTTGGAGGATTTCGCGATGTCGCCATCTCACGAAGACGCCCGGGATGCCGGCACCGCCGCCGCAGGTTTGAGTGGCCACGGTATTCTGCTGGACTTCGAGGACGACGCTGTTGCGCTGGAGGCGGCTCTGAATGCGCTGGCAGAAAGCGATCCCGACACAGACGATGGCGACGCAACCACAGACCGTGTTCAGACACCGATCGAAACCGAGCCACCCGTCCCGCATCTGGTGATGCAATTGGTGGTCGTCGGCGCGGCCGGAATCCCGGCCGACAGTACTGCCGATGCCGAGCAGAGCGCTGACGCTGCCGCGATCGTCTAGGTCGCACAACGGCGTCACTGATTGGCGCGCGGCGATGACCGGTTGGCGTTCACACGGTCGTCGATATCCCGGCTGCCCCCGGTCGCATTAAACCCGCGTTCAGCGCCAATTCGTGCAATCATTGGCTGACACATCTTGGCCTGGGGGGAAACGTCTAACAAGATGGATCAATCACTCGTTGTTGCCCTTGTGCTTGTAGGCGCCGCCGTGTTCGCGGCCAGCAGTTCCATCGAGGCGATCACCGCTCTTATCAACATGCCCTGTTTCATGCCTTCCTCCTGTTTGACGCGAAGGCGGCAACACCATTTGATGCTTAATTCGGATACCGCCCCGGACGGGGCGATTTCACCGACCCAGTGATTACCCGGCTATCGTTGCACCTCCTTCCAGCGAAGGAGATACGCTTCGAGGTACCGGATGCTTTCGTTGAACGCGGCCGAGATCGCGATCAATGTCAGTAGTGCGGCGAATGTTCCCGCGGTGTCGAACTGCCCGGCCGACTGCATGAGAAGAAAGCCGACGCCGCGGTTCGATGCCATCATTTCACCGACGACGGCACCGATCAGCGCATAGGGCACGGAGACGCGAAGACCGACGAATATCGCCGTCAGCGCCGATGGAAGAACGACCCACCAGAGAACTTGCGGGGTTTTCGCGCCCATCAGGCGCACGATATCGATCAGTTCGCGGCTGGTGTCGCGAACGCCAGAATAGGTGTTGAAGAAGACAAGAAAGAACACGATCACGGCGGTCAGGATCACCTTCATCTCGAATCCGATGCCGAACCAGATGATAAAGAGCGGAGCCAATGCGACTTTCGGAAGGCTGTAGATGGCGATGATGATGGGATCGAGAATCTCGGCGACGCGCTTGAACCAGCCGAAAATGAACCCGACCACTCCGCCTGCCAGGGTCCCTATAAGGAAACCGGAAATTGCTTCTCCGGCGGTGATCCCCATATGGGTCAGCAGGTCTCCCGAGTACCACCACTCGACGATTTTCGCTGCCACGTCCGTCGGGCGGCTAATCCAGTATTCCTCGATCCACCGGCCGGACGCATATTGCCATAAGAGCAAAATAGCCGCCGTCAGAAGCAGGCGAATGGCGATGCGGATAATCATGAAGTCCAGGGCCGATTGCGGGGCATCCCGGAATTCATCCTCTGCCCGCACCCGCCGTTTCGCCCCTATTTCGCCTGCCGCCTGGTCGCTCATCAGACATTTTCACCTTTGTAAATATCGTCCTTCAAACCGTCCCAAAGGGTTTCGAAGATCACCGAGAAGTCCGGGCTGGTCTGCAGCGTGAAAGGGTCACGCGGGCGCGGCAGGTCCACCTGCATTTCCTGTTTGACGCAGCCGGGCCGTGCCGACAGGACGACAATGCGGTCGGCAAGCGTGATCGCTTCGACAAGGTCGTGGGTAATGAAAAGGATGGTGGTACGCTGTTCGTCCCAGATCCTCAGCAACTCCTTGTGCATGATCATCTTGACGTGCGCGTCCAGGGCGCTGAAAGGCTCGTCCATCAACACCATTTCGGGTGAATAGATCAGCGTCCGCGCCAGCGAACAGCGCTTGCGCATCCCGCCGGAGAGCTCCGCAGGGAAATGGTTTTCAAATCCCTTGAGACCGGTGAGTTCGAGATAGCTCTCAAGCCGCGCCGCGCGCTCGGCGGCGGGAACCTTTCGGATCTTGAGCCCCATCGTGATGTTTTTCCGGACTGTCGCCCAAGGCAACAGGTTGTCGTGCTGGGTGATATATCCGACGGCGGTATTGATTTTTTCTACGGGCTTGCCCCGGTAGACGACGCGGCCTTTCGCTGCCGGGCTCAATCCTGCCGCGAGGTTGAGCAGAGTCGACTTCCCGCATCCGCTCGGGCCCACAACCGAAACGAACTCGCCCTCGCGGACCGCCATGTCGAGTCCTTCGAGAGCGACCACCGGCTGGCTGCCCTTGTAGAAGACCTTCGTGACATCCTCGAATGCGAGGACCGGGGTATCGCTCACGGCGCTGCCCGGGTGGCTTTGCTGTCGACGGCGAGCTGCTGTTGGGTCGAGACGAAGCTGGAACCATTGCCGCCGAGCTCGACGGGCGCGCAAAGCTTGAAAAGGCCGGCCTTGTGCAACACTTCCATCATCTCGGTTGGAACGGACGCGTCCTTGTCGTGCCGGCGGGCATGCTCGGCAACGGTAGAGGCCGCGACCGAACGAAATTTTTCCCGCAGTTCCTGCTGGCGTTTGTCTAATTCGAAATCCATGGTTTACCGTCGTTCCTGGTTTGAAATTGCCGGCGTGGCGGAGATGGCTGTCCTGCACTCGGCCGAGCCATCGCGGAGAGACGGATGCCGCCTCTCCGCAAGGAGTTCACTTGGCTGCGAGGGACTTTTTGACGAAGTCGTTGATGACGAGATCGTCGAAATCGACCGTGTATTTGTAGCCGCCACCCTTCAGGATATTCATGTATTTCTCGAGACCGTCGGTCGGCATCTCCACGGACTTCGGCACCGAACCGATGATGGCGTCGACAGCCTCGTCGTAGAGGCCGGAATCGAGCCCCTTCATGAATTTTCGTGCGGCCTCTCCGGCGCGCTTCTTGTCACTGTGGGCGAGCTTTCCACCCTTGTCCAGGGCGCGCAGAAACGCGGCAAGCATTTCAGGATCGTCGTTCAGCTTTTTCTCCGAGATCGCCAACGCCGTGTAGACCATGCCCAGCGTCTCGGGCACGTCACCGTTGATGAAGTCGATCAACGTCTCGGCGTAACCATCCGCGATCGCCTTTTGCGGTACCGGCGGCGAAAAAGCACTGACGTCCACGACACCCTTGCTCATGGCCGCAAGCGTCGCGTGCGAGTTGCCTACGGGAACAACGGTAGCGTCCTTGTCGGCATTCAGGCCGCCACCATACTTGGCGAAAAGAAACTTGTACATCAGATGCGGTCCGGCCCCGATCGCCGTCGTTGCCAGGTTGAGGCCTTTCAGCGCCTTGACACGCTCCTCCAGGGGCGAACTGCGCGAAATGCCCAACTTTTTTGCGGTATCCTTCCGGATAAACATCGTCGACGTGTATGCCTGCGCCACCGGCGCCAGCAGCTTCACGGGCTGTTTCTTGTCCCTTGCCGCGAAAGCGGCCTGGACACCGATACCGGCGATATCGGCGCCGCCGCTCAGGATCGCGGCGACCGGTGTCTGGTTGGCGCCGACCGAGATAATATCGACATCGAGCCCCTCATCCTCGAAGAACCCGGCACCGTGGGCGACAAAGATCGAGAACCAGGCGAAACTCGTACTGCCGAGCGCCAGACTGACTTTCTTCAACTCGGCCGCGCGGCTCGAACCGATACTGGTTGCCAGGATTGCGGCGAACGCCAAGGCAACAATCGCCCCGTGCGCCGTCCTGCGAATGAACATCATTGGATTTTCCTCCCATTTCTTCTGCATTGGCCCCGGCATCATCTGAAAATGTTACATTTCCGGGACGCAATATCCACACATTGCCGCAACAATATAGATACAATTGATGCGATTTATCAGACAGAGACGCATCTGAATTCTGCGCGAATCATTTTTTATATTTATTTTCCGCTATTTATCACGCTTTCAAATTACACTCTCAGCGGTGACAAACTATGAGTTGAAGCATCGCCTCGGTCAATGTATAAATTGTGTTGATGACAATTTGGATTCCCGATCTTTCCGGCAGACGTGGCCCCCTGTATCTGGCGATCGCCGACGCGATAGGCGAAGCGGTGGAAAATGGCGCGCTTGGCGAGGGCGAACGCTTGCTGCCGCAGCGTGAATTCGCATACCGCCTCGGGCTGACAGTGGGCACGGTGAGCCGTGCAATCGCGCTAGCGCAGAAGCGCGGACTTGTCCGCGGCGAAGTTGGGCGTGGCAGCTATGTAAGTGGAAACAGCATCCAGCGCCCCGGTCTGGATATTCGCCCGAGGACCACGACCGACGTCGTTGATCTCTCCTGTTTTCTGCCCGGCGGAAACGGTGTCACTACCGCAATTGCCGACGTCATGCGCGAGGTGGCGCTCGAGGCGAACCTGCGGGCGCTGCACCGCTATCCGCCGGGCAGCGGCATTTGGAGCCACCGGATTGCCGGCGCAAACTGGATGCGTCGCTTCGGCTTCGAAGCCAGGGCCGAGGAAGTTATCGTATGCCCCGGCGCCCAGCAGGCACTTTCTGCGATAGTCGCCGCGATCACGAGCCCGGGTGACGCCATTCTGTCCGAGGCGTTGACCTATTCCGGGCTAAAACAGCTCGCGCACCTCTTTCACCTTCGGCCAGAAGGCATCGCCGTCGACGAGGAAGGAATTGTTCCCGACGCGCTCGAGGCAGCCTGCGCCAGTTCCGCGGCCCGAGTGCTCTATGTACAGCCCTCCATCCACAATCCGACGACAGCCGTGATGAGCGCCGGGCGCCGAAAGGACATTGCGGCAATCGCACGGAAATTCGGCCTGACGGTCATCGAGGACGCCTCCTGCGCGGCATTTCTTGAAGGGGCTGCCCCGCCCTTGGTCACGCTCGTTCCGGAGCGCACCTGCTTCGTCGCGGGAACGTCGAAGTCCCTGTCGCCAAGTCTTCGCACAGCCTTTCTGCGGAGCCCGCCCGATCTTCATTCGCACATTGTTGCAACCATGCATACCTTGAGCTTGTCGGGCAGCGCCCTGATGGCGGAGGTTGCGGCACGCTTGGTCAGCGGACCGAGAATCGAGTCCATCTTGACGACGCTGGCGGGCGAACTCGCAGATCGGCACAAATTGGTCGAAACCGTCCTTGGCCAATTCAACATCCAGCATCATCCGGCGGCGCCATTCGCATGGCTGAAGTTGCCCGGCTCCTGGCGGGCCGGCGATTTTTTGGCGGCAACGCAAATGCATGACGTGGCGGTCGCGGGTGCCGAGAATTTCGCCGTCGGGCGGAGCAATGCCCCGCATGACATCCGCATATCGGTCGGCGTGAACCCACGCCATGGCGATTTCCGTTCAGGGCTCGAGAGCCTTGCCGGCCTTCTCGCCAAGTCGCCCCATCCTCAGGATTCAATCATCTAGCCCGCGAGGTGCGGCGCGGTTCAATTCACGTACGTTGCGAAAAGCGCCGCCCCACCATCGACGCCGTGATGTTGACTTTCTGAATGTCAATTGCACCGCCCGCGATGCCCCAGCCGGTGAAACCCGAACGCCTGATTGTGCTCGAGACGGAAGGGTGGACGCGCCTCGACGACCAGTCAAAGTCCGCGTTTGGCGCAGCGTTGGAGAACATATCCGGCCACGGCATCACGTTGTTGCGCAGAAAAGACCACATCCTCATTGAGGCGCTCGAGCGATCCATCGCCGAGGCACAGCGCATCGCCAATACGATCACGGCATGGGAGAACCGCTGGACACATCGCAATATTGTCAATGAGAAGGGCGGAGGTTTGAGCGCGCGTGCGATGGCAGGATTGGAACGCGCGGAAGCCATGATGCCCCAGGATTACGAAGTTTTGCTGCTGGAGCGCGAACAGGCGCAATCCGCGCATGCTGCCGTCGCGCCGCTTGGCGATGCGATGATCACGCTGTCCTGCCCGGGACCCGCACCCCACTGGAGCGGCGACAAACCGGGCCAGGAGCTGGCAGCGCGGCCAACGGGCGACGCCGTCTTCAACTACCCCTCTTCGATGTTGTTTGCCCCCGTTGTGAGCATTCCCATGCTCGGCGTGTCGGACCTGCCGGTTGGTCTTCAAGTCATCGGTCAGCAACACGAGGATGCCCGCATGACGGCGCTGGCCCACTGGCTCTGGGCCAATGTGGAGCCCGCCACGGTGTAAAACGCAAACCCCAAGCCGGGCTCGATCGCAGCGTTGAACACTCAACGCGCTGGACCCGCAGTCGACGCACGGAGCTTATCGATCGTATACCGATGCGCCTGGTACTCCGGTTTGCCACGTCCTATCTCCGCATCATATGCGGCTTTAAATCGCGCAAGGATGTCCGACGCCGATTTGCCGTCATCAACGCGCTTCGCCACTTCGTATGCGAGGGCCAGGCCCAATAGATGATCAGCTGAATCCCGCTTGAGGTTCCCGATCTGCTTGCGCACTTGGTCCAGATCCCCAAGGGTCAGGGCAATGAGACCGACGTGAAAATGGGCGTCGGCGTCCGGCCGGCCGACGAGCTGATACGCCTGCAGCGCCATTGGTGCGAATTGTTTGACTTGTGCCGTATCGCCGCGCTCGTCGGCAGACATTACGCGATTGAACAAACGGTCCGCCGCCTGCCGGGGGGTCATGGTCGAGAGGTCGACGGGCTGCCCGGGCTTTGAGGGGGAACTGGCGATATCAGGCTGCGGCAGGCTCGGAAGGCCTTTTGGTTCCGTGGTGACATTGCCCAGCACAAGGGCCAAGCCTGCTCCGCTCGCGACGATCAAGACGGCAAGAAGCCCGATATTCCTCAAATCCCATTGCTTTGCGCCGCGCTCATTGCCAACGCGTGCACTGCATTTGTGACAGAACCTGGCGTCTGGTTGCAGGACTGCCTGGCATGCAAGGCATTTCAACTTTCTGGGTCGATGTTTTGTCTTTGGCATTCCGGTTTCTATCTCTGCGGAATTGTTATCAATCGCTTGCAGCGTTGTGCACACCAATGGTGGTAACTCAATGGCACACGGCGTACGCGGCTCACTTCGCCTCCCGCTCCGAGCCACCCCCCAGCACCGCCCGCTTGGTCACCTCCATGAGGGCGTCGCGGTAGCGCCGGCGCGCGGTCTCGTCCGACCGCCCGAGCCGCGCGGCGATAAACGAAAAGGGCAGATCGAAGGAGCGCCACCAGATGAGCCTGAATTGCGGCTTCTCAAGCCCTTCAAGCCAGGCAAGGTCGCCCAGCATACGTGAGACGTCGCGGGGGCTGGGGCGGAAGCGGCGCTGCCGCGGCTCGTCATAGCCATACGCCTCCTGGCTTTCGCGCACCACCTCGGGCCAGCTGATCGACTGCCCGTCAAACTGGCGCCAGATCTTCGCGTCCGGGTCAGGCAGCGCGCGCAGGGTCTTGAGCGCTGTCAGGATGCGCACCTCGATGGTGTCTTGCTCCTCGGGCATTCTCGCCGGCTTGTATTGGCGGTAAAGTTTTGCGGTCATGGGGCAACTTCTCCATCGTTCGATTGTTTGTTCTGGGTGACCGTTCTTCCGTCATTCCGGCGAAAGCCGGAATCCAGGTATGCGTGCCACACAAGGGCGCCCCCAAGATCTGGATCCCGGATCGCGTGGTGGATTGAAATGACGGGCTTACCAATCGCCCGGGCCACCCCTTGTCCGGGATGACGTTTCTTCTTCACTTGCGCTACCGGGCGAAGCCCTGCTTGAGCGCGGGGCAGTCATGAAGTGTCAGCCTTCTTCAAGAGTGCCGCGATGCAGGAGCCCTGCGCGCATTCCGCCTCCACGGCCTCAAGGTCATGCGGTGGCGAACGCAGCGGCACGGTCCAGCGCTCGCTGGCCTCCATGAGGCTGACGGGCAGCCCGTGGGCCACGCGCCAGTCGCGCCAGGCGCACCATTCCGGGCAGCCGCGCTCCAGCACGGGCAACGCCTTCTCCCGCGCGTAAACGCCTTGGGCGATACGCATGAGACACGCCTCAATGGCGCCCGGGCCGGTTTTGTTCCCCACCGGCGTACGCCTGCTCGTGGGCCTCGAACCTGTGTCATTCGCCATGGTCGCCATAGCCTCCCTCTACAACCTTGTTGAAACTTGAGGGTTGCAGCAGGAAATCGAGCGTCGCACGCCATCCCGTCTTGCTCTGACCGCGCAGGAAAGAGGATTTCTCGATCTCGATGAGCGCCCGGTCCCAGCCTTCAAGCCCGTGTTCGGCGAGACGTGCGCGCAACTTGCGCCGGCGTTCACGCGTCAGCTTCTGTGCGAGCGGCAGCCCAAGCGCGCGCGCGGCAATGTTGTAATGCTCGAAGGCTTGGGTCACGGGCAGGCGCACGGGCGGATCAGTGCGCTCCACCACAGGATCCGAAACAGCAACCGATGGCCCCATGTCGACAGGTCCTTTGTCGACGACAGTTCCGTCAGGAACTGACTCTTTCTCTGAGTCTGACTCTGGAGTCTGAAGTGGTAATTCGCGGGCGTTACCTGCGTCATGCGGGCGTATCGGCGGGTCGCTGTTTTCCTTGCGCTTTCGCCAGCGCTTTTCAACCGCCTCGCGCGCGGCGCGAGAGGTTTCCGAACGCCATTCCAGTTCTTTTGCGACTCTGGTGTTCCACAAGCCCTCCTCGGTGCAGGCGATCTTGCCGTCCTCGATCAGCATCTCGAGTGCGTCGGCAAAGGCTCTCGGCGTGCAGCCGCACTGGCGCGCCAGACGCCGCCTGTGGTCGGCCAGCGGCGCGCAGCGGTCATACATGAGCGCGATCAGGGTGATGTAGACGCCGATCTCGCCCGCGCGCAGCCCGCGCGTGCCGCCGAGCCAGTCGGAGACGAAGAAACGCACATAGGGTTGTTTGGGTTTGGATTGCGCTATCGCTCCGCTACTTGAGCGCCTGTCTATTTGCCCTACCGGCTTGTTTGCTTGCTCTACCGCGCGCGGTGCTACTTGAGAGCGAAGGCTACTTGAGGACGGGTTTGAGC
>DEIT01000068.1:0-768 GCA_002352635.1 Hyphomicrobiaceae bacterium UBA2767
ACGCGCTGGGGGGGATTGGTATCGTCGAAGTCAAAGAAATCGTTGGAGGCGGCAAACAGCGAAGCTGCACTCAACGACCGTTGAGCCTCTGTCTGGATCTCGGCATCAAGTGCGGCTTGAAAATTCGCAGCCGTTTCATCGGCATCAGCACCAACCAGGAATTCACCGGCTGCGACCGGACCGCTCGTGCGTGCAGTCAACAACATGTCGTGCGTTGTCCCATCCGGCAGATCGAATGAAAGCTGAACACTCTCCCCGTCATTGGGGAGCGTCGCGGAGAACGTCACATCCAGCACCGGAGGCGTACCGGCAGGGCCGCTAATTGTCGTCCCGCTCAGGGTAGAGGTCGCACCGTTCAGTTTAAAGCCGAACGGACTTCCATCCACATCCTCGGAAATGCTCACCGTACCGGTTGGATTGGCCACGGTACCGGTTGTCAGGCCTGCGAGCGCTGCAGCACCGGCATCCACGTCGGTGATCGTGATCGGGTCGGTGATATTCGTCGCGGTAAGTTCGAGCTGGTTGCCGCCCGTGATCGACGCGACATCGGCACCGAAAGCAGTGTCGATCGCGAGTTCAAGGGCCGCCAGAGTGTCCGAACCACCGTCGGAGACATCAAATGTCTGAAGGTTGCCGCCAATATCAATTGTGAATTGCGCCGTTGCCGGACCGCCAATGTCACCCGGGGTCCCGACAGCGCTTCCAAGCACGGATGCCGCCGGACCATCAAGGACAAGCCGGCCCCGTCCGTCCGCACCCAAATCAGCC
>DEIT01000068.1:803-12310 GCA_002352635.1 Hyphomicrobiaceae bacterium UBA2767
TTGAGAATTTCTGTAGCAGCGACAACAGGGTCGTGCTCGACTTCACGTCCGCCGAAAAAATGCCGGCCATCAACCTCCATGTTGAGGAGTGCCGCCACTTCGTCAAACCGCGCACTCACTTCAGTCTGGAAAATGGTCTGGCCTGTCGAGAGCACTTCAAACCCGACTTCGAGGGCAGCAGACTTGCTTTCAGACGCCAGGTCGCGGACGCGATCGAGAGACTGCAACATGACATCGAGGCGAATATCGAGCAGCGAGATCGTGTTCGTAAAACCCGTAATTTGAGAAAGTTCCGACCGCATCGAGAGGACTTGCGTGCGCTGCAGTCCAAGGTCGCCGTAGGTTTGTACTTTCTTTCCTGTTGCCAGCTGGAGCTGCAGATCCGCGAGCGCATCACGCGATTCAGCAATCGACCTGTTTAGCCCCAGAGTGGGAGATAATACATTTACTGAAGGCATCTACGCACCTCTAGATCGCAGCGAACAGAACGTCGAACAGCTCATTGGCCACTTGAATAATTCGGGCATTCGCGGCAAATGAATTCTGCAATTCAATGAGCTGAGCCATTTCCTTGTTGATGTCGACTGCCGTGTCATCAGTGAACCGTTCCTGTAGCGCCGTTACGACCACATCCTGAGCCGCCATTTCGCTGATTGCTTGTTCCGCGCGGCCCGTCTGCAAACTGACAATCCGCTGCGCATAACTGACGATTGACCCACTGAACGGCCCCTGCGTGTTGCCGATCCCGGCGGCGGGGGAGAAGTCGAAGGGTGTGGACTCCAGTCGCTCAAGCAATTCGAGTGGGCGCGTTGAGTCGCCCAACGGGGTCTCGGGCGATGACGCGTAGCGGACAAGCAACTCATTGTCCTGAACGACGGCCGCATTGATCGCAATTCGAGAGGCGAAGCCAAGCTTTTGACCCCCGCCATCAAGACTGCCGGTGTATGGGGTTGACGCGGCGCCACCATCGACGAACAGCGGTAGCTGCGCGCCATCATCCTGCAGGGAGCTTGACGTAATTGTTGCAGTTATGCCGTTCACGTCCGATGTGCCGGCAAGGCCGTCATCAACGATGCGGAGCGTTGTGCCGGCAGGATTGGATGCGACCAGATTAATACCCAAGGCGCCGAGGGCCGTGTTTATGTCGACTGCAGCCCCAGCCGCACCGCCGGCAAAACTGACGCCAATCACCGTATCGTTCGGATCAGGCGTCGCATCGTTGGACAGGGGCAATTCACTCGGATCCTCGACGCGGATAATCGTGAGCGTCTGCGGTGTGCCGCCTTGGGTATACTCGATCGTGATCGGGTTGCCCGAGAGCAGCCCGGCCGTATCGATATCGAATCCATCCGGCGGACCTGCGGGTGCCGCCACGCCCTGAACTGACATTGAGGAAAGTGAGATGGCAAGCGCATGTGCCAGCTCATCCAGTTGCGCCTGGGCTTCAACGAGGATCTCATCTCGCATCTCAATCAAGCCGCCAATCCGGCCTGAATCGAGAATACCGTTTCTGACCAGATCGATTGAGAATCCGTTGGAGGCATTCAATGTCACAGTGCCGACGCCGCGGTCTGCGGGCACGCCGCTGTAGAGCGACGTGGCGTTGACATCGCCGCGATGATCAAAACTGAGCTGAACAGCCTGGCCTTCAAGCAAAGCATTTCCACTGCGCGTGAAGATCGACACGACGCCGTTGTCAGCCTCTTTAATGCGAACGTCCAGATGCTTTGCAATCACATCAATGAACTTGTCGCGCTCGTCGAGGAGATCTGCCGGAGGCGACAGGCCTGCTCCCTGGGTCCCCAGGGTTTGGTTGATGGTCGCGAGTTGTTGCAGGGCTTCGTTGACTTCATCGACGGCGGCCCCGATCGAATTCTCCGCCAGCTGACGCATTGACTGCACGTCGTCGGACAATTGCCGTAGCTGCTGAGCCAGCAATTGCGCGTCACTGACCACGGCCTCTCGCACGGCAAAGTTGTCCGGCGATGCGGTGAGCTCCTGAAGTGACTGCGCGAACTGGTTCACCAGCGTATCAAGGCCGGTTGGACCACCAGGCGCCCCGAACAACTGATCGATGCTGGTAAGAAAGTCACGTCGCACCTCGACGTCGCCCAAGGCGGCCATTTCCGTACGCAACTGCGATTGAACAAATTCATCGATTATGCGACGCGCGTCGAGCGCCCGCACGCCAAGACTGGAACTGCCGGCAATGAGGTTTTTCTGCGCGAGCGTTTTGGTCGTGTAGCCCGGCGTATCTGCATTGGCGACGTTGCGCGCAACCACATCCATGCTCGCCTGGGTTACGGCGAGCCCGGATGAAGCAATACTGAGTATACTGGCTAGTCCCATCTTATCGGTCTTCCAGAGATGGCCCGGTCCTGCATCTTTGTTATGCGGGGCTGAGCCTCAAAGCCTCCTGTGCTATCGGATCATGTTCAGTGCTTCGCTCACCATCTCATCGGCCGTTGAAATGATCCGCGTATTTGCGGCATAGGCCTGCTGCGTGACGATCAGTTTGGTGAATTCATCCGCGATGTCCGTGTTCGACCCTTCAAGAGCAGAACCCACCACTGTTCCCAAGGCCCCGATTATCGGAGCGCCTGAGTCCGAAGTGGCGCGAAATGCGCCGCCATCCGTTTTCGCGAGCCCGCCATCGCCGTTAAAACTGGCCAACGTGATTTCGGCGAGATCGATGGTCCGGCCATTGGTGTAGCTGGCGACCACGCGCCCCTCTTCGGAGACGGTAATGCCGACAAGCTCACCTGCGGCAAATCCGTTCTGATTGATATCAGTCACCTTCGCGACACCATTCGTGTCAGCGAACTGGGTGATGCCGTTCGTTCCGTGATCGAGCGTAATATTACCCAGATTGACGCCGTTGACCGTCAGGCCCGTAACCGTGCTAGACGCGATCGCCGGATTGAGTTGACCGTTTGCAGCAAATGCATAGTCGACGCCTATATTGCGCCAGGCCGGATTTGCACCGGTAGCGGCCGAGTCCTCCAGATAGAAAAGGTTCCAGTTATCGGTACCGCCGGTGAGTGACGTATCGGTCTTGGCCCAGCGGAACTGAACATTGACGGACGCGCCTGCGGCATCGAACGCGGTTACCGCACCGCCCGAGATTGAATCGTCGATGAATTGACTGACGTCTGCCGCCTGAACGAATTCATCATTGCCCGCGGTCGGATCGTTCACGTAGCTGGCAGGGTTCAACAACTCGCTATCGGGAACAGCGGGATCCGCATTTGCTGTCAGAGGATAGCTTGCGAGGTTGGCGCGATAGTCGACTTGACTGGTCGCACTTGCGGGGAGAAAATCGTTCGATACCCGGATGACCTCCGGAGATGATCCTGACGGATTACCGGTGGTTGCGTCAATCGGCAGACCTTTCAAGAAATACCCGGCCGCGTTGACAAGATAGCCGTTCTGATCGAATTCAAAATCGCCGCGGCGGGTGTACAGATCCTCACTGCCAAACACGGGCAAGCCGTCAATCGTGTCAGTTTGATCCCCAATAATAAAATAGCCGTCGCCATTCACCGCGATATGTGTCGGCACCTCGGAATTGGCGATATCGCCCTGAATTGTATTGGTTGGCCGCGAAAACGCGTTCACGACACCCAAGGCCTGTTGCCGGGACGGGCTGTCGGGAACAAAGTCGGCGAAGGAAGCATCGCTTCGTTTGTAGCCCGTCGTTTGAGAGTTAGCGATATTGTCCGAGATTCTCTCCAGGGCGAAGGATTGGGCACGAAGCCCCGTGATCGCCGTGGTCATCGCACCAAAAATACCCATGAAACTTCTCCATTACTTATCGACGCGGCCTGTACATTTCGGCCAAACGCAACATGAATCGCGTTACCCACTGCAAAGTTAGGGCCACTACTCTTTAGTGTTTTATTTCAAATAGTTAGAAAAGATTTTCGATTGAGAGAACCCAAACTTACCGGCAAGAATTGCCGTATGCGGCAAGGTTTGCCCGCAACATAGCGCTGCGCCCGAAGACCCAGGCGACTGCCCACACCCGCCTATGGTGAACAGAATATGAACGGGTCCTTCAATTGCGGTTCAAGGCCGTTTTCCTACCCTTCGAACACTGAAATTCGCAGGGAGCACAAAAAAATGATCGCTTCAGGGAACAAGTTGACGAGTGGAGATTTCTTCAAGGGATTGGCGTTGACGGGATTGATCTACGCCGTATTGGCGCTGGCTTGCCTTCTGACGGTGTCTCTTTAGGGAAAAACTCGCGGAATTCCGCCAAATATTTCCAGGGTGCCGGGCTTGAACTGAGAAAGAATGCGCCTACATAAGAGTCACGGTTAACAAAGTGTTAACCAGTAACGAACGGGAAACCGAGGGAGGGTCACATGGCCCAGGATTTTGAGCGCGGAATCATGGCGTTGGCATTGTTGTTTAGCGCCGTTGTAAGCATCACCGTTATTTCGACGCTGATAGCCTAACAGACCAGACAGGAAACCGTTGCACGCCCGTTTTTCGTCCATTGCAACACGCGTATGGTCTGAGTGCTCAGATTTATTGAACCTATCCAAATTTAGCGTGAGGTCTTCTTGAAGGCCTCCGACATGACGGACGCCGCCGCCGATGTTCTGCGCAATGTCGGCGCGTTTGCGCACGACATTGTCAGCCCTACCGTACGGCTTGGCGTCACCGGTCTCTCGCGCGCCGGCAAGACGGTTTTCATCACGTCCCTCATTCACAATCTCTTGGCCGGAGGACGCCTTCCCTTTTTTGATCCTGTTGCTCAGGGACGCCTGCGCCGCGTCTACCTGGAACCGCAACCCGATGACGATGTTCCGCGCTTCGATTATGAGCGTCATTTGGCGGATCTGCTCGGCTCTCCGCCCAGTTGGCCCGAAAGCACCCGCCGTTTGAGCCAGCTTCGCCTCACGCTTGAATTCTCACCGTCCGGCTTTCTCGACCGCACCCTCGGACGGGACAAGCTGCACGTGGATATTGTCGACTACCCCGGAGAATGGCTGCTTGATCTGCCACTTTTGAATCAGTCTTATGAGGCCTGGTCCGAACGCGAGGTTGAGATGAGCCGCGAACCGAACCGAATGGCCATCTCGCGCGACCTGCAGACACTTCTCGAAACACTGGACCCGCTCGCAGAAGCGAATGAGCATGACGCGAAACGTACCGCAGATGAATTCACGAAATACCTGCGCAAATGCCGGGAAAATGGCGACACAGCAATTGTTCCGCCAGGCCGCTTCCTCATGCCCGGTGAGCTTGAAGGGTCGCCCGCGCTCACCTTCGCTCCGCTTATCCTGCCCGACAACACGCATGCTCCGCGTGGTTCACTGTGGGGTATGATGGAACGGCGTTACGAAGCCTACAAATCGCATGTCGTAAAGCCATTCTTCCGGGATCATTTTGCCCGGCTCGACCGGCAAATCGTACTTGTGGATGCGCTGACGGCGCTGAACGGCGGGCGGGACACGCTGCACGATCTTGAACGCGCCCTTACAGATATCCTGAAATGCTTCCGCCCTGGCGCAAACAGCTGGCTGTCCACAGTCCTTTACCCCCGCATCGACCGTATTCTGTTCGCCGCAACCAAAGCAGATCATCTGCATCACACCAGCCATGATCGGCTTGAGAGGATTGTCAGGCGCATCCTGCATCGTGCAATTGAACGTGCCGATTTTGCCGGCGCGGAAGTTGACGTGGTCGCGCTCGCAGCTGTTCGTGCAACCCGGGAAGGTGAAGCGACCGTCCTTGGTGAAAAACTTCCCTGTATTTTCGGTTATCCGCTTGCAGGCGAGAAAATCGGATCCCGCACCTTCGATGGCACCGAAGAATACGGAATCTTTCCTGGTGACCTTCCAAAAGATGCAGATGAGCTTGATGCGTATTTCGAGAACAAGGCAGACGACAATCAGATCAAAGTCATAGGGTTCCGACCGCCAAATGTGCCCAGGCGCGATATTGAATTGCCTGTAGCATTGCCGCATATCCGCCTGGATCGCGCTCTCAACTTCCTGCTTGGAGATCGGATGACGTGAAGACCCGAGAGAAATCAAAAAGAGCTCCGCGCGCCTTTGCGCCTGATGATCCAAATCTCGAAGTGAGCGAGGCGCCGGAGGTGAACGTCCAATCCGCCGATGTGACGTCGCCTGCCGTCCTCGAAGAGATCACAGACCCTTCGATCCCGTCGTCTCGTGGGCTCAAATGGGGTGGAATTCTCCTAAGCGCCTTGGGTGGTCTTATCACTTTGGGCGCGGGGCTTTGGCTCACAGATATGGTTTCGGCCTTGCTCGTGCGTCAGGACTGGATCGGCTGGATGGCATTGGCCCTTCTCGCGATAGCAGCCGCATCTTGTGTCATGATTGCCATGCGCGAGGCTTGGGCTCTTTTGCGGCTCAATCGACTCGGAAAATTGCGGCAAACTGCCGAGAGTGCAGCACTGAAAGACGACAAGGATCTCGCTCGAAAAGTCGCCACGGGCTTGCAAGACCTCTATCGCAGGCGGCCTGACCTCGCCTGGGCCCGGGCACGGCTCCTTGATCACGACGAAGATTTCATGACAGCGCATGAAACCTTGAGCCTTTCGGAGCGGGAATTGATGAAGCCGCTGGATGCAGAGGCTCGCGCCATAATTGCGGCAACCGCAAAGCGCGTCTCCGTCGTAACCGCAATCAGCCCCCTAGCGCTCCTCGATATGGCAGTTGTCGCAGCGCAGAACCTGCGCATGCTCCGTCTCATTGCGACCGTTTACGGTGCGCGTCCTGGCATGTTTGGGCTATTGCGCCTGGCACGCATGGTCGTAACCCACATTGTTTTGACGGGCGGCATCGCGCTGGGCGACGATCTCATCCAGCAATTGATCGGTCATCGGCTTATGGCAAAGCTTTCAGCGCGTTTGGGTGAAGGTCTCTTCAACGGTGCGCTCACGGCACGTATCGGACTTGCCACCATCGATGTGTGCCGTCCCCTGCCCTTCATCGAAACCACGCCACCGCGCCTTCGTACCCTGCTTGCAGACATAGCCCGGCAAGTAACAGCAAAGTCGTGACGCCATCACACCAGGCACCTAGTTCAGCACCCTGCATCCATCAACCTTGGTGCGTTGGGAGCGGCCGTCTGTCATCTTCAGTGTGATGGTAATCTCCTTGGAGCACGCAAGGCTGCCAAACCGCACCCGGAATCCCCCATCTGCCCGGCTGGTTTCACGTGACTTTGGCGTAGCGGACGGTGCGTCATAATCATAGGACACAGACTTGATGCCTTTTAGAGTGTTTTGCGGCGCCTCGAGCCAAACCTCAAAGCGGTAAAGGATGTTGCCTTGGGCATCGACACCTCCAAGGAACTCCCACGCTTGAGACTTCACCCAACCGTCAATATCAGAGCGTGAGGGTAAATCCGCCCCGCTTGACGCGTTGGGCGCCGGCGGCGGTTCTGCCGGCAAACGCGCTGTCTCGCCGGGTATCTGCCAAGGCAAGGTCCGCTTTGGCTTGCTCTGATCCGGCGGCGGCGTCTCCGCAGGCTTGCGGGCTGGGCTCGGCAGTTCGGGTGGAGGTGCCACGGCCACATTCTGAGCCGGTTTTGGCGCAGGCGGGGGAATTGGCGACGGCGCTGGAATTTGGGCTGATGGCGGCTGGACAGGCGAAACACTTGCCGGGGGATTTCGCCGGAAATTCCGCATGATTGGCCGGACTGCCTTTGCCAGTGGATCTACCGTATCGCGTAGCTTGGGCACATATTTGGCAACGACCGTGGCGCCACCCAAGTCACGCTCAGGGGGTGCTGGCAACAGGATCAACAGCACGACGAGCGCAAGAACGCAAAGCGCCAAGGCCTTGAGCGCCATAGGAATACCACGCCAGCGCGCGTTCATGGCCTTGTTCTTGCTCGCCAATCATGACCCCTGTGACTACTGGCTACGCGGTCCGCCACTTACCACACCATGACCAATAACACCGCACCGCGCCTTGCTACGTCAATAGATTGTCACACTGCTGGGCCGAGGTATCATGCCGCCTGCAGCTTAAACTGCTTCTGGCGCGTCACCAAAACAGTCCAGGCTGTTTGAGAAATTCTTTTTCTTCAGGCGTGGATTTCCTGTCCAACACGTCATTGCGATGTGGAAATCGGCCGAACCGGTCGACAATCTCCTTGTGCTTTTCAGCAAAATCAATCTGGTTCGCGTCACCGAGCGCCTTGAAGAGCGCAACCGATTGCGCCTGAAAACTGCGATCTTCAGAATGCTGGAACGGCATATAAAGGAATGATCTCTGCTCCCGCGTCAATTGCTGATCTTCCCCCGCAGCAATTGTATCCCTGGCAATCTGCAACGCCATTTTATCAGTAGCGTAGGCCCGCGGGTCATCGCGAAACATGTTACGCGGAAACTGGTCGAGGGTAATTACCGCAGCGAGGCGACCCAATGGTGATGAAAGCCATTTCCGGGGTACCTCGTTCGCCAAACGTGCATAGAGCACGGCAAAACGCGCAGTCACTTCCTCGTCCACAACATCGTCGCGGCACCACCACTGTTCCGGCTTCAGGGTGTCATACCAATATTCCAGAACATGGCGGGCCTCGTCTGGCGGATCATCTTGCATCGTCATTCTCGATGAAATATCTCTCTCACTTCCCCAAATTTGGTCATGACTTTCTGGCAAGTCCATGTTTGGTGCAGCCTTCAAACGCATCTGAATCACATTCCCATCTTGACGGCGGGCTGGCAAACCGCAGACTAGGATCAAGATGTGAGAGGTCACGGAGCACGCGATGGCATTGAGGCCGTCAGCACTATTGGTTCTTATGTGTATTGCGTTGGTGGGATGTGGCAGCCGTTTCGGCTCGGACGCTGCTGCGCCGACGCAGACCGCGGCAGCGCCTCCACCCTCGACGCCGTCCCAACGGGCAGTTCAGGTTGCGTGGACCGCCGCGAACGCTCGCTATTGCGCGTTCGGCCTCAACCCGCAAAAGCTGAAGGGCGACTATCTGAATTGGGAACGGGCGCAGGGTTCGAACGCCGAGGCGATCCAATCTCTCAATTCCACCTATGACAAGGCGTTCCTTACTTTCTATGACAAAGTGAAGGAGACGCCGGGCTATTGCAACAAAGCCAAGATCGAGGAAATTCGCCCTGAAATTAATCGTCATCTCGCCGGCGACTACACGCCGCGAAAGAAAGTACAAGAACCGGAAAGTGTGCTGCCGCCGAGCCCACAAAAACGCGGAGGTGGCGACACTCTAGAAGAAGCTCTTACTCCCCCTGACAGCAGATAAGGCTGCAACGCTACCCGAAATTGCTCAATCTCCGAACGAAACCGCACAACACGTAGATGGTAACCAGACCAAAGGCTCCGGCGCTCACCCATAGCAGAACGGTCCAGAGTGTTACCCAGTCGTCGACGCTCATGCTGCCCCCGTTTCTTCTGACGGCGCGCGCCGTTCAGAGAGTGAACCGACGACAAATCCGATAAGCGACAGGCCAATTGCTGCAAATCCGATCACCGGGCTCGAAACCGCTTCAAGGCCAAGCGCCGTCTTGATCGGAGAAAGTGCCACAACCGCCGAAAACCCGAGGATAAGCGCCCAAAGCGCACCACGCCGGGTCGCGCCCTTCCAGTAAAGCCCCCCGGCCAGAAGCACGATCCCGGAGCAGAAATAAATCGAGCCCGAGACGGCCAGATAATCCCAAATGTCTTCATGGCCCTCATAGATCAACCCCCAGTAAAGCTCATAAAGGGCGATCACAACGATAAGAGTGCGGGTGCCCCACTTTTGCGCCTTCTCATTCTCGATTGTACCGAAGATGGGACCCAGGACGTCACGGGAAAGAATTGATGCCCAGCAAAACAGATAGCTGTCCTGGGTCGACATGAACGACGCGAACATGGCGACGGCAAGGAAGGCGAGCAGCCAGGAGGGCATGGCGTGCCCCAGCATCAACGGAGTCGCAACCAGGTCGGCATCGCTGCCGTGGCCGGATAGCAAATCAGCCCCGCCCAATGCCGGGATGTTGAAGTAACAGAATGCCAGCACACCCAGAAACGCCGGGATAACCATCCGCGAAAGAAAAATCACACTGGAAATGAGATAGGCGCGCTGCACCGTTTCCTCTTTTTCAATGCAAAGCGCGCGAGACAGCGCCGTCGGCCAGATCGCCGCCGAAACCACACCGGCGACGAGAACCATCCACAGAACATAGCTCAGGCCAAAACTCTCGTTGGCGAACGGATCGAAGCCGCCCACACCCTTGTGCTCCTTCACCAGCGAAATCGCCTGATCGAGTGGAATAAGGCGGGTAAGGAAGACCACGGCGAACAGCAGTCCGGCCGCTAGGAGGACAAACTGGAACACATCGGTGATGATCACGGATCGCATGCCCCCGTAGCAGGTATACAGGACAGCGATGCCGATCAGGGTGATCATCAGTGCGTTGACGTTCACTTCCGCTCCGTTGGCTGCCAACATGGCCGCAAGAAAAACCGCCGCAACCTTCAGGAACAGGCCCATATTGAGAATGCCGCCCATGGCCATGACGATGGCGCCGAATATGCGGATATCGCGTCCATACCGCTGCTCATAATATTCGGGGAGTGTCAGTACGCCTGTGCGGCGGATAGGTTTGACGACAAAACCAAGTGCGCCGACAAAGACGCAGCCAACTAGTGCAGCAAGGCCGATGTGAAACGCTGAAAAGCCCTCATTGAAACCCTTCTGGGCGTTATAGGCGATAGTGATCAGGCCAATTTCAGTGGCACCCAAGGTGGCAATCGCTGTACCGAGCCCGAGATCGCGTCCTGAGACGAAAAACTCGGTAAGTCCGCTCCCATGCCGGGCCTTTCCACGATGAGCGAGCAGGATCGCCACCACGTAGACGAGCGAAAACAGAGCCAGATATGTGAGTGTTGTGCCAGTCACACGGATCCCCCAGTCATAAGGGATCAGTGTGCCGGGTCAGGACATCAAAGGGAAGCCGGAACCTTTATCAAAAAGCATGGGCGATCATTCGTCCGGGGATTGTATTACATGCTCTCTCAAGTCGACCGGTGAGGGATTGGAAACCGGTGGAGTTGGCGTTCCTGTATCACCCGAGGCAGGCTCTGCATCCGCGAGTTGTTCATTGATCACATGTGCGATCGCACGGAGCCGGTCTTCAGGCAGTTGTCCCGCAAGCAACAAAGACAATCCGCCATGCGACCACGTCGCAAGTGAAAGATCATCCTTGTCCAGGATACGGATTGGTTGGGTCTCACCCTTGTGCGCTCTGGCATAGAGGGCTAATGGCGCTCCCGTCTCGGGGAGGTACGCGACCTGAGCAAATGGTACGCCCTCGCGCTGCAGCATCTGTGCTCGCTGAAATACCAGGTCCACTGTGCGCAAATCAGGAATCCGGAACTCCGTCCCGAACACATTCGCAATTTTGAAACCCACGAGATCGGGATTGCCCTCACCCAGAAGACTGATTGAGAACGTATCGCGGCTCAGCATGGTGTGCGCATGAGCGATATCTTGCTCCCAGGTCG
>DEIT01000068.1:12402-17508 GCA_002352635.1 Hyphomicrobiaceae bacterium UBA2767
CTGCTGCGATCAGATCATACAGAATGAAGCCGCCGGCTGCCCCGCCGAGCAGACAACCGAAACCAACCCACGCGAACGCGACAGTTCGGCGCAAGATTGAGCCAACTGTCCTGCGTTTCCGTACCGGTTCGTCAGCCGCCAAGGCTGGCACAACGGGAGGCGGCAGGGTTTCACCAGCCATCATTGCGTCGAACGCGGTTTCAAGATGGGCGTGCGCTGCTCTCAAGTCATGCACCCGCTGCGCTGCAACCTGATCTTCTTCCAGAACCCGTTCGATTGCCTTGGACTGGTCCTTGGCCAGTTGTCCATCGACATACGCAACCAGGAGTTCATCGTTGAGTTCTGTCATCAGCCTGTCTGCCTGTTGGTGTGTTGCAATTGCTGAATTTCGGCACCGTAGACGCCGGCACTGTCGAGCCAATCTGCCCGTTCGATGAAAGAGGCCAGAGCCCGGCTCACGCGGGTGAGCACCGTCTGCCTGTCCGTGTCGAGTATTTTTGCCGTATCGTCGTAGGACATGCCCTCGCCATAGATGAGCAGGACGGCTCCACGTTGTTGTGGCGGCAGTTTTGAGAGAATTTCTGCGATTTCGGTTCTTGGCATGTCTTCACCGGTTGCACCTGTTGGAATGAACACAGAGGCATCCGCCTGCCCTTGGGAAATCGGTGTATTGTGAGCCCTCAATCCACTCAGCCACTCGCAATGCAATTGGTGTAATGCCCAAATGTCGAAAGCAGTGCCCTGTTGGTAGGTCGTGTCGTCACCCAACATTTTTCCGCAGGCGGTTCGCAACAGCGCATCAGCGCCCTCACAATCCCCCGCCAGAACCATTGCGAAACGCCGCAATCGCGGCAGAATTGCAATTAGCTTCGCGCGTACCCCCGTACGCAGCGGTTTCGCTTGCGCCATCACTTCTCCACCGCATCTTATGGTCGACGCTGAACAAAACAGCTCGTCAGGGCATACCCGCACAGTCAGTGATTCACCCTGCGAATCAGTACGATACCATATTTTACCCCTCGACGATCGACTGTTGCGCCCTATAGCGTGGAGGTGTTGGGAGACTGGGTAGCGTGGCGTGACGTGTCACGGGGAATACGCTAAGAGCTAAGTTTACGTATGGACAAAGTTGATTTACCGGAACCAGTAATGTCGGACACGGACATCAAAGACGTTGAGGTGCAGCCCTCGACAGAACCGGCACTCCCGCAGGCACCCGAAGTACCGGAGATCGACGAGTCCAACAAAGAACTTGCCACCAGAATCAAGGAGCTCGAGCGCCAGATCCGGCGCACAGCCACTAAGGCCCGCCGGGCAACACAGCGCAGTAGCGAACGCGCAAAGGCGACTGCCGGTCCCGCTCTAACAAAAACCGCCGCCGGTTTGCGTAAGGGAAGCCACCACGGAGGAATGGCGCTCGGGACACTCTACCGCGAGCGGTTGAGGCCGTTTCTCGGCGATCTGCGCACCGCCCTTGTCAACTTTCTCAAACCGCAGTCCCTCGCCAGCGACTACCGGAAGATCTTGCTGTTCTTCCACAGAATTGGGCCGGACCGTGCGATCGAGCGTCTGTGTTTCGTCCCCACTGCGAAACACGTTCCACTTTCAATCGTAAGAGTGCCCCATCAACTGCGTCGCTCCGGTCACGATTACCGCCCTACCCCGCGCCTGGTGTTCAAATGGGCGATGGAAATGCTGCCCGAGCCTGTACGCCGGTATGAATTTGTCGACTTTGGCGCAGGGCGCGGCCGGGTTCTGCTGATGGCGTCACACTATCCGTTCGAGAAAATAACCGGCGCTGAAATCGCGGAGGAACTCACCAGCGATTGCCTCCTCAACGTCGCGCAATATCCGCGCTCACTCATGAATTGCCGCGATATCAACTGTGAGCATCTAAGCGCACTGCGATTGCCCATTCCCGAAGAGGAGACGGTCTTTTTCCTCAACAACCCTTTCAACCGTTCGATGCTCGAGCGGGTGATCGACCAGATCGTGCGTTCATACAAACAAACTCCCCGCCGTCTGTATGTCATTTGCATCGATATTGAGGTCGACGACTTATTCGAGGAGACTGGAGTATTCGTGCCGGTTCCAATGTCCTGGCAGCAACGTGCCAAGATTGCCGCTTTCAGCCCCTATTCAATTGCGCTGTACAGCACTATTTATCAGCCGCCGAATGAGGTCGAGGGCGAAGAAAGCGACACGGATATCGACGTCGATTGACAGCCACCGGTTTAAAAAAAGGCGTCAGCCCCTCACCACCAACACCGAACATTTGGAATGCCGGACGACCTTGGCCGCTGTGGATCCCAACAGATAGTCAGCAAGGCCCGGCTGATGAGACGCTATCACGATAAGATCGACACCTGTTTGTTCCGCCGACTCGATGATCTCGTTGTAGGCCCTGCCGTGCGCCGTGCGAACTTCATAGGAACCGGACGCAAGTTTGTGCTTCTCGGCGAGATCAGAAAGTGTTTTGGCGGCCGCCTTCTCTGCCTCTTCAAGGTAGTCGGTAGGCAATCGATTGGCGACAAGGTTTGGCATATCTGCAGTCACATTCAGCAGAACCAATGTCGCGCCTGTCTTGCCGGCCATTTGCGCCGCAGCAGCAAGGCTTGTCTCGCTTGAGTCAGATTGTGAAATATCGATTGGTACTAGAATCTTATTGAACATTTATGCCCTCCCCGGCCGGTAAATACTCTGTGTGCGCGACAGTTAAGCCTGAGAACCCACGCAGTTGCAAATAGTTGGGTGCTGACAAGAGAGAATTTGCCGAGTCTTTACCGGCAGCGTCGTCAGTCAAGCACCAGGTCAAAAGTGTAACGCGGCGGTCCGTTTCCGGGACGCAACCGAGCTGTGGCAGCATCGCGAGCCAGATTGCCGGACAAGGCAAGATAGACGGCATCCTGCTTGTTCATTGCTTCACCCGGGAAATACATCTGCGTGACGAGTTCCCCGAGTTTCTGATGCTTGACCCTGAAATGGATGTGCGGCGTGCGTTTCGAAAACCCAGTGTCATAGCTGGCTGGACGTATCGTGCGAAACCGGTATGCACCGTCTGCCCCTGCCCTGACCGCACCATAGCCCTGAAACCTCTGATCACGCGGTGCCGATACACTTTTGTCCTTGATGTCGATATAGCGACCGTTCGTATCCGCCTGCCATATTTCGACAACAGCCCCGGACAGCGCATGTCCTTTCACTGAAAAAACTCTGCCCGACACCTCGATTACCTGGCCTGCCGCTTGACTATCTGTGCCACTGATACGTGTCAGATCCATATCGATGTCCTGAGGCCGTATGTGAGGATAGTAGGGCCCCGCCGTTTGGTCCGGTGTTGGAGTGAGACTGGCGCGTGCCGCCTTTGCCACAACAAGCCCTGCAGCACAGACAATAAGTCCACGGCGCGAAAATAGAATATCCTGAACCCAATGGCGCATGGGTATGAGCTAAGCGCCAATGATCAGAATTTGAAAGCGGGTTATCTGCTTCGCACTGTCAAAATACAGTGATTGCGGGCTACTTCACGCCGAGCTTCTTCTGCAGGCTGGATGACGACGTTGTGTACTGGAACACATATCGGGCGTCCGGATAAATATAACGATGTGCTTGCCGTGCCATCAGTGCCGCTTCGTGGAATCCCGACAGAATGAGCTTGAGTTTGCCCGGGTAGGTGTTGATGTCACCAATCGCAAAAATTCCCGGCGTACTGGTCTCAAACTTCTCGGTGTCCACCGGTATGAGGTTTTCATCCAGATTAAGCCCCCACTCCGCAACCGGTCCAAGCTTCATGGTCAGTCCGAAGAACGGAAGCAGGATGTCGCATTCCCTTCGCGCCATCTCACCATCCTTGCCGCGGATGCTGACCGCCTCGAGCTGATCTGTACTCCCGTGCAATTCCATCACCTGGCCAATTACAAAATCCAACTCTCCCGCATCTACCAGTGCCCGCATCTTGTTGACGGAATCGGGTGCCGCCCTGAATTCCTCGCGACGATGAACGAGCACGATACGTTCTGCGACAGGATGGAGTGCATGTGTCCAGTCGAGTGCGGAATCACCGCCGCCGGCAATGACGATGGTTTTGTCTTTGAAATCCTCGATCTGGCGCACGGAGTAGAAAACCGATGAGCCCTCAAACCCTTCTATGCCTTTGAGGGGCGGGCGTTTCGGTGTGAATGAACCGCCGCCCGCAGCGATAATCACGATCTTTGCCTCGAATTCTGTACCGATATCGGTTTTGAGGCGGAATCCGCCATTTCCATCCGGTCCGAGCTCGTCCACCCGCTGCTGAAGATGAAATGTCGGGTCGAACGGTTTGATCTGTTCCAACAACCGGTCTGTCAATTCCTGCCCCGATACAATGGGAAGGGCCGGAATGTCGTAGATCGGTTTTTCCGGATAGAGCTCGGCGCATTGGCCACCCGGCTTGTCGAGAATATCGATCAGCTCGGCCTTGATATCGAGCAGGCCCAGTTCGAAAACGGCGAACAGTCCTACCGGACCTGCGCCGATTATCACTGCGTCGGTTTTGATCACGTCACCAGACATCTCTTACTCAGCCGTTTTAGAATTGTTTCTCGGGCACCTGGACGACAAGGCCGTCAAGCTCATCCGTTATTTTGATCTGACAGCTCAGGCGGCTTGTCTTGCGTACATCGAAGGCGAAATCGAGCATATCCTCTTCCATTTCGTCTGGCTGACCGACCGCCTCACGCCAGGCGTCATCGACGTAAACATGGCACGTGGCGCATGAGCATGCACCGCCACATTCCGCCTCGATACCAGGCACCGTGTTCTTGACCGCTGCTTCCATGACGGTCATGCCGGACTCGGCCTCGACCTCATGTTTGGTGCCGTCTTGTTCAATATAGGTGATCTTGGGCATAGCCTTCAGGGCGCTTGATGTTTTGGTGCTGCGGCGCGGGGATTTCGGACCCGGATGCAGACAGCCTATTTGGGATGCCCTTCCAGCAGTATCCTTTTTGCCAGCGAAACGAGCCTCGTATAGGCCATACGCGCCGCATATTCCAGAGCAAAGCACTCTCAACAACGAGTATTGAGAACAGACTGATGTCCCGGATTGGATCTAATCGCTGATTGACG
>DEIT01000068.1:17569-22749 GCA_002352635.1 Hyphomicrobiaceae bacterium UBA2767
CCCGGATAGCTGTTCGGCGGCCTCCGCGCACTCTGCCACCTGTGTTGCGCCGATGCTTCGCGCCGTACCCTTGAGTGTATGCGCCGCATCGATCCACGACTTGGCGTCAGACGCTTCTCTTAACCGCTGAAGATAGGTGTCCGCTTGCATCAGAAACAATCCCAGGACTTCGGTCTGAAGCGACCGGTTGCCAAGCGTATATCGTGCCAGATGCACAAGGTTGATGGGTCCGTCCGAGAGCGTTTCGGGCGCAAAATCCTGTGCTTCACATCCTGTCATTTCTTCGCCCCGACTCATGGACCCGTTCCCACTTCAGCGAACGCGCTAACTAACACCACTTGCAATCCGGGCACGCCAGTAAGTTGCTGCGTTCCCGGAACGTAATTTCCACTCCAATAACTCGACGCTAACGGGACCCAAATAAGAAGCCGTTAAGCGCCCACCACTTGTCGGATCACCCTACGGATCACGGATACTGGAATCGCCACTCTATCGTCTATTATCCATTTAAATTCAGCAGCTTAAGAGATGTAGATTCATCTCATTTCTGGTAAGGATGTTTCAAAAACTTCCTTTCTTTGGCCGTAAATCCGTACTAGGTATGGTGAACAAATTCCAAATGCGGACGGGCTTGGTGCTTTTTCAGGCCTAAAATCGCATGGCATTTGATCATTGCGTATGAGTAGTTTCTGTGCGCGATGGGGGAAAAAAGGGTTGCCGGTACGGGGCGCGTAATACCTTTGTGGGAAGGATACGCGTGGCTTAAGGTGAGCACGGCGGTTGACCCGGGAATGTGTGGGTATGGCTCAGGAACAACCAAAAACACCGACTGACACAAAAAATACGTCCGAAAGTCGGAACAAGACCGAATCCGTCGCTGCCAAAAAAGGCTCCAGCAAAAAGCAAGAAGACAAGAGCGACCGCGAAGTTAGCAAACGCGCAGAGAAGCTGACGGAAAAGCTTGTGGACACGATGGCATCCGCGGCTCCCAAGGAAGATCCGCCGGAAGAAAAGTCCAAGCAAACCGAAAAGCAAAAGCAGGCCGCACGGCGCACTGCAGCGCCGGCACGTGACCGAATTGCTGCGAACGATGACTTGCCCTCTATAGGCGGGCTCATTTACGCCCTGCAACAGCGGCCTTCACGTACGCCATTTTATGTCGCGTTTGGCGCCTCTGTCGCCTGGGTATTCCTGTGTCTTGGAGCCGCACTTTTCCTCTTCAACGAACGACTTTCCGCGCTTTCTAGTGGCGGTGAAGTTCTGCGAGACCCGGCGGCGCTGACGCTGGGCGCCACACTATTCGTACCTGTTACCCTGTTCTGGTTCCTGGCATTGCTCATTTGGCGGGCTCAGGAATTGCGCCTTATGGCATCGGCCATGACGGAAGTCGCGGTGCGCCTTGCCGAGCCGGACAAGATGGCTGCGCAGTCGGTCGCATCACTTGGACAGACAATCCGCCGTCAGGTGGCGGCCATGAATGACGCGATTTCACGCGCGCTTGGACGTGCGGGAGAGTTGGAAGCGCTCGTCCATAATGAAGTTTCTGCTCTGGAGCGCTCCTACAGCGAGAATGAGTTGCGTATTCGCGGGCTAATTGAAGAGCTGGCGAGCGAAAGGGACTCTCTCTCCAACAACAGCGAGCGCGTGATGGAAACCCTTCGCGGGGTTGGTTCACAGGTTTCAAAGGATATTGCCGACGCCGGAGACCACGCCACGAAGTCTCTCGCCAGTGCGACGTCGACCCTCGCGAACTCACTGAGCGCGAGGGGCGGTAAGATTACCGAAGCAATCAGCGCCGCCGGCACCGCCGTTGATAACAAACTCGCCGAGCGCGGTTCGGCCATCACACAACAGCTTACCTCCCAAGGCGACAACGTCACCAAGAAACTCGATTCCGCAGGTACGAATGTTTCCGCGGCCCTGCAAGCTGCCACCAAGAAAGTCACCGATGTCGTTGACGTGAAATCAAACCAGTTGGTGACCTCACTGTCGGCCATTGGCAATCAGCTGGTTCAGGACATTCCTGGGCTTCTCGACCGACTGGATGGTGAACAGAAACGGCTAAGCAGCATAATTTCAGGGGCCAGCCAGAACTTCACAGCCCTTGAGGCGGCACTCGCCCAGCGCACGACCCAGCTCGACGGGACGCTCAAGACCCGCACCGATGACCTCAAGGCGGTTCTTGCCAATCGGATCAAGGCGCTCGACAGCACCGTACAGGCACAGGCCAAATCGATCGAGAGCATGGTGCAGCATCAGGCCAAAACCATCGAGGGCACGGTCCAGAAACAGGCCGCAGCTATCGAAAGCAGAGTGCAAAATCAGACCGAAGCTCTGAGCGTGACTATGCAGCAACAGGCGAAGGCCATCGAAAGCACCGTCCAGAAGCAGAGCGATTCCCTTACAAACACGGTGCAGCAACAGGCGAAGGCCCTTGAAGGCACCGTCCAGAACATCGAAAGCACGGTCCAGAAACAGAGCGAATCCCTCACCAACACCGTGCAGCAGCAGGCCAAGGCTATCGAGAGCACTATGGCCAAGAACAGCATGACGATCAGTCAGGTCTTTGCTGAGGGTTCAGACTCAGTGAAAAAGACCACTGAGTATATGGTCGAGCAGTCCGACAAGGCCGGCAACAATGTGACTGCCCAGATTGAAAGCCTTCGGAACGTCTCCGGCACATTGCTCGAGCAGGTTCATGGACTGACACAGCGGTTTGAAACGCAGGGTCAGGCAATCATGTCAGCGTCTCAGGCACTGGATTCTTCCAATTCGCAAATCGATTCAATCCTTGAGCGACGCCATGCGGAAATCGCCAGCCTTCTCGATACCGTCAGCACCAAGGCACAAACCCTGGATCAGATGATGCGCTCATACTCCGGCATCATCGAAGGGTCGCTTGAGAAGGTCGAAGAACGGGCGATGCAGATCACCGCTTCGCTTGCCCAGGAAACAACGGCACAGGCAGATTCGACCATTGCGGAGATCGAACGGCTGAGAAGTTCGGCACGCCAGCACACCGAACAGGCGGTCGCCGAACTTACCGGCGGGTTCCAGTCAATTACCACCGAGGTTGCAGATCAGCTCGGAACGCTGACCTCCCGTTTCGGTGAGACAACCCGCGAAATCCGTCATAGCGCACATTCGACGGCTGATGAGGTCGAAGGAACGCGCCAGGAGCTTGCACGCCGCATGCAGGGTCTGCCGGAGGCCACGCGCCACAGCCAGGAGGCCATGCGCAAGGCCGTATCCGACCAACTCAAGGCGCTTGGCACTTTGTCGGCACTTTCCACCGGCGGCGCCAATGCAGCGCCTCCGGCTGCGCCCGCACCGCACCAGACAACACAAGCCCTGCCGCCCGCTGGATATGCTGTAGAGCCGCAAGAAAGCGCAACACGTTCGGCAGATGCAATTTCATCTGTCACAGCAAAATTGGCTAACCGGCTTGGGGGCGTGACGAACCCGCAGCTTCAGCCACCGCAACAGACACAACCGCAGCAAACACCGCCGCAGCAAACATCGCCGCAACAAACACCGCCGCCAGAACCGCCACGCCCATCAGCCGCTGGTCTTGGTGTATCAATGCGCCCCGCACCGCCGGCGGTGCAGCCAGCTCAGGATGAACGCTGGTCAGTCGGCGATCTTCTAGCGCGCGCCTCGGGCCCAGATGTCGGTGGCCAGGCTGCTGCACAGCCCCCGGCGGCCGCCCCCTACGACGCGCAAGCTGGGTCAAGCGCCGAGTTGCGTTTGAACGACATCGCAAGCGCCATCGATCAGAACACGGCCAACGCAGTCTGGCAGCGCTTCCGCCGCGGTGAACGCGACATTTTCCATCGTCAGCTCTACAACAGCCAGGGGCAGGCGACATTTGACGAGATCACTGGTCGTTACCAGCGCGACAACGCGTTCCGCTCCACTGTCGACCGGTATATCGGTGACTTTGAACGCCTCCTGTCTGATGCAGAGCGCAAGGGTCAGGATGGCCAGGCCATTGACAATTATTTGATGTCGGAAACAGGCCGCGTCTATCTGATGCTTGCGCACGCCAGCGGCCGCCTGCAGTAAGGTACTTCCGAGCCTGTGAGCCTAGCTGATTGAATGGACGCGCATTGCCTTACACAGGCAAGCAGCACTGACCGCCTCTAAAGCGTTCGCCTATATCTTGAGATGTCTTGATGTGTCGCTGTGCGCAGCAACTAGCGCTTGTTCTTTGCGACCCAGGGAACAACCTGATGAACCACATTCTCGAAGGCCTGGTTGAGCGAGACAACCATCTCTTCAACTTCCTTCGGGCTGGTGCCGACACGAGCCTCAAACCCGCGCGATGCAACCATACGGCCATTGTCACCGTCGATCACCTTCACATAGAGGCTGGCATGAGCCTCGGCCTTGCCTTGATTAACCTCAACCTGGAAGGCCTGAACCTGCGTTGAGAGTTCGTAATCCGCATCGAGCCGGTCGCTGCGCGAGCCAACTGCACTGACAAGGCCGGCATTCTGGAAAGCTTCAACCATCCGGGCCTGCATCAGACGCGGCAAACGATCAGACCATGCAGCGCCTTTGTAATAGGCGACGCGTGGTCCACTCTTCACCATGATACGGTCTGTCTCAAGCGAACGCACCGCAGAGGGCTCGTTCACCACAAGCTGGAATTTCGCTGCCCGCGGTGCGGTGAGCGTCATCACCCTGCTGGGCGCAACAAGATCGAATGTTGCAGGCGGTGGAGCGCTGCTACCAACGCAGCCACCAAGAATGGTGCCTGTCAGTGCGATTGCCGTCGCCGTTATGAGTCTACGCGGTCGCATGAGACCACACTTCCCCCATAAAAATTTAATCCTAACCGGATTTCAGAAAACCCGGTAGTCCCCCTACTGGCTAGGATTGTATTCCGGTACGCCCGATCCGCCAAACAAAAAACTTTGCGGATTTCGCTCTATTTGCTCCAAAACCCTGTCCAGAGAGCGTGCCGCACGCCTGCCATCCCGCATAAATAGCTCAAATTCCTTGAGTCCGTCCTTGGCAAATCGAGTAAGCCCTTCCGCGCTATCCCCATAGGATTTATCGAGTTTTTGGGCCAAATCCCTGAATGCCTGGGCAGCTTCCTGTGCTTGGGCAAGAAAGGATTGCCCATCGTCTGTCATGTACTTCGAGATGTTATCGACAGATTTTTCAATTTTATC
>DEIT01000068.1:22923-34082 GCA_002352635.1 Hyphomicrobiaceae bacterium UBA2767
AATAGGAATTTCATCGTCGTTCTTTGCAACGAGCAATGGAGAATCGGGCGTTCCCGCTGTTAGCTGGATCGCCGAACCGCCGGTGAGACCCTGCGATTCGATGCGCGCGCGCGAATTGGTCCGCACCGGCGTAATCCCGTCAACGCTGATCAGAACGCGCACAAGTCTGGAATCAACAGGGTCCAGCGAGAGACCTTGTACCTTGCCTACTCGTATGCCGTTGAACAGGACGTTGCTAGCGGAAGAAATACCACTCACCCCGCCCTCAAACACAATTTGATAGCGCTTGGCGCCACCGGATCCGAAACCCTGCATCCAGTAGACGAAGCCGAACCCGGCGACGAGAATCGCCACCACAAAAGCTCCGATTACCAGATGATTGGCCTTTGTTTCCATCAGGTTATCCGTATCTATGTCAAAGCTGCGCGGGCGCGTTCACCGCAGAAATATTCTTCAATCCAAGGATGCAGCGGCCGCGTGCGCAATTCTTCCGGGGTTCCAGTCCTGACGATTTTCTTGTCTGCAAGCACCGCCACCCGGTCGCAAACCGTGAAGATGGTGTCAAGATCATGGGTCACCATATAGACCGTAAGCCCCAGCGTCTGCTGCAATTTTTTGATGAGTTGGTCGAAAGCTGACGCACCAATGGGATCAAGGCCCGCCGTCGGCTCATCGAGAAAGACAATCTCCGGATCCAACGAGAGCGCACGCGCAAGACCGGCGCGCTTGCGCATACCGCCCGAAAGCTCGGAGGGAAACTTGTGCGCCGCATCGGTGGGAAGACCGACCATCGCCAACTTCAGATACGCCAGATCATCCATGATCGACTGCGGCAATTCCAAGTGTTCGCGCATCGGCACCTGGATGTTCTGCAAAACGGTGAGCGATGAGAACAAGGCACCGTCTTGGAACAGCACGCCCCAGCGAGACTCCATATCGACTTTTTCCTCACGGCTCAGTTCACGCACATCGCGGCCGAACACGCTGATGGTACCCGTGTCCGGGGTTACAAGGCCTGTGATCACCCGCAGGAGGACTGACTTGCCCTGCCCCGAACCGCCGACAATGCCGATAATCTCGCCGCGCAAGACATCAAGATTGAGATCGTCCCAGATTTGCTGAGTACCAAACCGCTTGGCGAGACCTCGCACGGATATAATCGGCTGGTCCTGGTCACGTGTCGCCACGTTCGATGCCATCATCACACCCCGATCGCAGACAGGAACATTGCGAACAAGGCGTCGAAGATGATTACGAGAAAAATCGCTTTCACCACGGCGCTGGTGACGTGAAACCCAAGTGATTCCGCGCTACCGGACACTTTCAGGCCCTCCAGGCATCCCACAAGGCCAATGATCAGGGCAGCGAACGGCGCCTTGACCATCCCAGCTAAAAAATGCCGCATATCCACGGCGCCTTGCAGGGCATCGATATATGTCCTCGAATCCAGCCCGAGCATGACCTTGGCCATGACCCCGCCGCCGATGAGACACATCATGTCGCCGACAAAGGTCAGAAGCGGCAACGCCACAATAAGCGCAAGGACACGCGGCGCGACCAGCGTCTCCATCGGATCGATCCCGAGCGTACGCATGGCGTCAATTTCTTCGCGCATCTTCATCGACCCGATTTCCGCGGTAAAAGCGGAGCCTGACCGGCCTGCAACCATGATGGCGGTGAGTAGAATTCCAACTTCGCGCAAAGAGAGAATTCCGACCATGTTTACCGCGAACGTTTCTGCGCCATAGCGTTCGAGTTGCACAACGCCCTGTTGCATGACCACCGCACCGATGAGCAGGCATATGAGTGCAATGATCGGAACCGCACGAAACCCGGCATGGTCGAGATGATGGATGAACGAGTTGGGGCGAAATCGCCATGGCTGGCCTATCATGCGCGAAATCGTCACGATGAGATGGCCGAGAAAACTGGTAATCAGGATTGCATCGTTGGCAACTGACGTCATGGCCCTGGTCCAGTCAGCAACCATCGATGAGAAAAGCCCGCCTGACTGCGTTTCCATGCGTTGGTCTTCGCCACGCAACCGCACCTCGTCGAGGAGAATCTCGAAACTTTCGGTCGCTCCAACAAAGTGGGTCTGCAAGCCACGATCTTCCCAAAGGCGCACAGTGCGTTGCAACAGCCACGCCCCGGCCGTATCAAGCTGCTCAATCCCGGAAATGTCGACCTGACCGGTAAAATCGGGGGTTGGTGGAATCGGAACACTCAGGCGCCGCAGGCCGGAGTCGAGCGCGGTCGCCTCGCGCACTGTCCACGATCCGGTTGCAACAAGGCAAAATGCCGTCCCGCGCAGCTCCACCTTGTAACCTGGTGTCGCCACTTGGGTGGGCAACATAACGCCTTGATCGCGTTTCAGCATTCCAACTTACCTATATCGATACGTTTATCCGGCAGCAGTCTAACACCCGCAGTTTTTGCCTGAAACTCCCGGCAATTGGAAGCGATCTGATCAATCGATGGAAATCGTTTTCTCGTGCTGCCAGCGGCGGGCGAGCAGCAATGCGGGAAGAAACGCAGCAACGCCGATCGCGGCCATGGTGAGATAGGCATATCCGCCGAATGCCGCATATAACGGCCCAGAAGCTCCCAGCGCCGCACCCATCATGATGCCTATTGAACATGACGCATAAACACCCTGTGCCGTACCGGTCGCCTCTGCAGGTGCAGCTTCCGTGATGAAATGGACGGCGCCCAAATGGGCCGCGCCAAATGTCAGACCGTGAAGTGCCTGCACAACAAATAACAGCCCAAGAGGTGGTGAGAAGGCGGTAATGCTCCAGCGCATAACGGATGCAATGGCTGCAACACAAATAAGGTTTACCGGGCTGCACACCTTCAAAACACGCTTGGAAAACATAAACAGCAAGATTTCTGCGATCACGCCGACCGCCCACAACAGCCCGATAACAGCAGCAGAGATGTTTTGCGCCTGCCAGTGGATGGTTCCGAATGCGTAGTAAACGGCATGAGTGCTCTGCACGAGGCCGGTTGCCAGCAAGAACAGCAGGAATAGCGGCGAGCGGACCAGCGCAAGTGCGTTCTTCAGCCGAATTTGAGGCAGCATTGTCGCTGCCTTGAGGCGTCCTTTCCCTTCCGGGCGCGGTAGTAGGTAGGCAGCCACAAGAATGCCGATAGCCGCAACAATCATCATCCACAGAGCGGACGGCGGCCCCCAGAATTGCAAGGCGAGTCCGCCGCCAAAACTTGCGGCGATAAACGTCAACGAACCCCACAGCCGCATGCGCCCGTAGTCGTGACCCTCACGGCGCACGCCATCCATGGCAACCGCTTCAGTGACGGGCATGATACTGGTCCAGGCCATCGCAGTAAGGATGGATATCCCCAGAACCGCCCAAAACCCCTGGGCCAGCGTATATAACAACAGACCGCTTACCGTTCCCCAGGCCAGGAGAACAATCACAAACCGCCTGTCGCCAATTCGATCAGCCGCAAAGGAAATTGCAGGGGTGAAGAATACCCGCACCGCCAAAGGTGCAGAAAGAATGATACCGATTTCTTCCGGAGTGAGGCCGCGCCATTTCAGCCAGACGGGAAAAAACGGCAAATGCAGCCCGATCAGCAGAAACACGGCGCCGTAAAACAGCGATAATCTGACCGCAAACCCGGGATGACCAGCTCCAAGCGTGAGTTTTACCCCCGTTTCACTCATTTTCCGCTTATACGATTCCCTAACATATTCATTTGATAATCACCGGTTAGCACCCGAATCACATACAATTCACCCGCCGACCCAATTCAAAAGAAACTGCGCCGGACCGACCAGATGAGCAATTCCAACGCACCCTCACCATTACGCGTAGCGGACTATGAGGCCATTGAGACGGCTTTGCTAGAAACCGTGCGCGGCCGCTGGTTTCTTTCTGAATATTCGAAACGCAACCGTAGCGCTGATACCAGCATGCTTCTGGATGCGATCAGCAAGCTGGAGGCGACGGTTTTGCAACCGAAGGGCGAGGATGTGACCTCTGCCATGCGGCATGATCTGATCGAAATGGCTGAAGCCATCTCCCAGACCCGTCAGGAAATAGCTTCTATGCGGTCTCCTGAGCAGGAAGACTGCCAGTTTACGACGGCCACCGAAGAACTCGACGCGATTGTAGAGGCAACCGAAAAGGCCACATCGGATATTCTCGAGGCCGCTGAAGACGTTCAGGAAATCGCATGGTTGTTGCGGGAGAAGGACGTCGAGGACGAGGCTTGCGACCGTCTCGACGCACGGGCCACGGACATTTATACGGCGTGCTCCTTCCAGGATTTGACGGGCCAACGCACCAGCAAAGTGGTCAGGACATTGCGCTTCCTCGAAAAGCGGGTCCTGTCGATGATCGATATCTGGGGCCTGGATGACATTGTTGCTCAAGAACGGCCGCTGGATGACGAAGACCGACCTGACGCTCACCTGCTCAACGGTCCAGCACTCGGTGACCAGGGCGTAGGCCAGAGCGATGTCGATGAGATGCTCAGAGGAATTCCGCCCGAAGAAATTTCCATTGATCAAGATATGGCTGCTGACAACACCGCACCGGCAACAATGGAAGCCGAACCTCTAGCTACTGCCGCTCAAATCGCCGAGCCAGCCGTTCCGCAATCCAACGATGCCGACTCGGCGGAAGCGGCTTCGACGGTACGCCAGACACTGGCAGCAGAGATTGAAGCGAAGGATTTTTCCGCGCCGGCGGACCTTGAAGTGGACCAACTCGGCGAAGTCGAGAAAACGGCGCTTTTCAGCTAGGCTGCAGCCAGGATTCCGGCAAACTGATCGCTATCGACGTTCCCGCCTGACAAAACCACGGCAATAACTCGATCCTCTGTTGAAACGCGGCCGCTTAGCAGCGCCGCCAACGCAGCCGCCCCACCCGGTTCCAGGACCAGCTTCAGCTCCTTGAACGCGAAGCGGACTGCATCGCGTACCTCTTCGTCACTGACGCTCAATGCACCGGAAAGCAGGGTGCTGTTTATCTGAAACGTCAGCGCACCCGGCATCGGCGCCAACAGCGCATCACAGATGGAGCCGGAAAGCCTTTCGTTGCGCTCACGGTTACCGGACGCGAGTGAGCGCACGTGATCATCAAAGCCTTGCGGTTCGACGGCGTAAACTTCGATCTCGGGATGCAGATGCTTAGCCGCAAGTGCCAGTCCTGCGATCAATCCTCCGCCACCGCATGGTGCAAGCAAGCAGTCGGGACGCAGGCCCTGAGCCTCCGCCTGCCGCATCAACTCGAGCCCGGATGTTCCCTGGCCGGCAATGATGTCGGGGTGGTCGTAAGGTGAAATAAAACAGGCACCAAGCTCACTGGAGATATCGGCTGCGATTTTATCACGATCTTCCTTGTGGCGGTTATAGGTCACGACCTGGGCTCCTGCCGCCCGGGTTTTCGACAGTTTTATCTCCGGCGCGTCTTCAGGCATGACAATCGTCGCCGGCATTTCGCACAATCGAGCGGCCTCGGCCATGCCCCCTGCATGATTTCCAGATGAGCAGGCGGTGACACCTCCCGGCCAATCGTCACGGGAAAGTCTCGAAACCGCGTTGTAGGCACCACGAAACTTGAATGCGCCCATGCGCTGCAGGTTTTCAGGCTTGATAAGAACACGCTCGCCAACCCGTGCGTTCAGCGCCGCTGATTCCAACAGAGGCGTCTGAATTGCGGTTCCGGACAACTGCTCCAGAGCAGCGCTAACATCTTCAAATGTAGGCACTTTCTGAGGTTTCATCAGAATCCTTGTGAATTTTTTCTAAAAAAATTTGCTTCCACACTTGAAATCATATCTGCCGACCCCAAATCAAGGGGGACCAAAGAGTTCCCCCAAGCGCTCCCCCCCCACACAGCGCTTGAATTAGCTGAAAGACCCGGTTTATCCGGGTCTTTTTTTTTGGCTAATCTGCCTCGATCATGACGTGACCGTTGATGTCGTCGGCAACACAGCAGGTGCACGACCCGTGCATTCGCATTAGTTTAGCGGGAACTTCGAGAATAATCTCACGAAAACCAAACCACATGGGGGAGATACCCGATGGATCTAGGAATTGCCGGGCGTACAGCGGTCGTTTGTGCCTCAAGCCGGGGACTGGGCAAGGCATGTGCCCACTCGCTGGCGCAAGCCGGCGCGGATGTAGTGATCAATGGCCGTGACGAAGCGACACTTGCTGCAACGGCTGACGAGATAGCTGCAGACACGGATGTAAAAGTCACCCCCGTCATCGCGGACGTTTCTACCGCCGAGGGTCAACGCACTCTGCTCGCCGCCGCGCCAGAACCTGACATTCTAGTCAATAACAATGGTGGCCCGCCGCGAAAGGATTACAAGGAACTCAGCCGTGAAGCGATGGTCGATGGCGTAGTCATGAACATGGTGACGCCGATCGAGCTTGTTCAGGCTGTGATTGACCCAATGGTTGCGCGCAAGTTTGGCCGTATTGTCAATATCACCTCAGCTTCCGTCAAACGCCCCCTCACCGGGCTTGACCTTTCCTCCGGCGCCCGCGCCGGGCTGACCGCATTTCTTGCCGGTGTGGCCCGACAGGTTGCCGAAAACAATGTCACCATCAACAATATTCTTCCCGGTGCGTTCGATACCGACCGGCTGCGCTCGGGGCTTGAAGCGACCGCCTCGATGCTGGGCAAACCTCTTGATGAGTTCGCCGCCCAGAGGATGGCGGAAATTCCGAGCGGGCGGTTCGGCTACCCAGATGAATTCGGCAAGGCCTGCGCATTCCTGTGCAGCGTTCACGCGGGCTACATTACCGGACAAAACCTGCTCATCGACGGCGGCGCCTATCACGGGTCATTCTAATCCTGGAGAATATGGGGCGGCTCGAATTCATCAACGGCGGCGGAAAATTTTGAATTGCCCAAAAAGAAATCGGCCCGGAATGAACCGGACCGATTCCCTGCATGTAACGAGCCAGGACCCTGTCTTACAAAGCCGGGGTTCGGGCTCGCCCCCCCAATTGATCTTTCGGTAGCGCCTCGCCGTTTCGGGCGGAGAATGTGTCTCAAGCGCCAATTAAACCGTGACATCTTTATTCCAAAGGTCGCGCGTCAATTCAACAGTCCCGATGCACTCGGCTCACTTGGGCCGGATCGCCTAAGGTGCCGTTGGGACCGCTGTTCCGCTTTGTGGTTCGCCCACTGAACCATGTTTGGGAAACTGGCTATTACCCAATGTAATCAGCGCCTTAAACAAGTTTTTCTATAGCGGAATCTCGCTCCTCCACGCACGAATTACCCCCCTGAAATGGCAAATTTGCGCGGATTAGACCGCCCCGCCAGCGTGTCGATTTTCAAATTGATGTGGCAGTTGTGCAACGCTTGCAAGACAACCCAAGCGGATAAAGCCGGTGTCAGGCAGCGCTCTGCGGCTCTCGTTCGGCCAGAAATGAATCAATCCGGTCGATTGCAGCCGAGATGTTATCGAGGCTGTTGGCACATGAAATGCGAATGAAACCCGCCCCATAGTCTCCAAAGTCGGTACCAGCAATGGTCGCGATACCCGCATCTTCCAGAAGCGTCGACGCGAGCTTACGCTCATTCCAACCGGTACCGGTGATGTTCGGAAAGGCATAGAATGCCCCCTTGGGCACTGCGCAGCGAATGCCTTCGACTGAATTCATGCGCTCCGCGACGAATGCCCGGCGCTTGTCGAATGCCGCCACCATTTCCGCGACACAGTCCTGGGGACCCTCAAGGGCCGCAATACCGGCCCACTGGGAAGCCGCATTCACGCAGGAATGGCAATTGACCGCCAGGCGGCGAACATGATCGATCAACGCTTCGGGCCAGACGCCGTAACCCAGCCGCCAACCGGTCATTGCGTAGGTCTTACTCCACCCGTCGAGCAGGATGACGCGATCGCGCAAGCTCTCATAGCTAAGCAGGCTCCTGTGAGCCAAGCCGTCATAGGTCATCTGCCCGTAAATCTCGTCAGACAGGATTGCCACGTCAGGCCATGCTTCGAGGCCCTTTGCGAGCTTGTCAAATTCCTCAGCGGGCGTAACACCCCCTGTAGGGTTTGCTGGAGAATTGAGCACGATGAGACGGGTTGCCGGGGTGATCAATTCCAGCAGATCGTCCGCGGAAAACCCAAACCCGTTTTCCTCACGGATTGACAGTGGCACTGCTGTCGCTTCGGAGTAATCGATCACGGAGCGATAGATCGGAAATCCGGGATCGGGACAAATAATCTCCGCGCCAGGTGCTGCAAACATCAGGATCGAAAAGAACATGGTCGGTTTACCGCCGGGCATGACGACCACTTGCCCCGGATCGACCTCAACGCCGAGACGCCGGTGGATATCGGCGGCGACGGCTTCCCTTAGTGGCGGAATACCCGTGGCCGGCGTGTATCCATGATGACCATCTCTCAACGCCTTGATCGCCGCCTCGACTATGTGCGGTGGTGTCGGGAAATCCGGCTGGCCAATGCCAAGATTGATAATGTCGCGCCCCTGCGCGGCGAGATCGGCAGCGTGGGCGAGAACGGCAAACGCATTTTCATCGCCCAGACGCTCAAGATTGTCGGCAAGTTTGATCATTGGTCCTTTGGAGTAGTCTGCTCAGATATTTTTGTAAGTCCGAATTTCTGAGCCGCAAGTATCACCGCGGGCAAAATCAAGAGATCACTAAGAAGTGCTGCGCCAAGCGTCGTAACGAACAGTTGCCCAAACAGACGCATGGATGGAAGGTCGGACAATATCGTGGCAGACAGTCCTGCAATCAGGACAAGCGTCGTCAGCACCAACACCGGGCCGATACGAGAAATTGTTTCGGTTACGCCATCCACAAGCAAAGGTGTCCTGCTTGTTTCCAGACGCAATCGGTTGAGGAAGTGAATGCAGTCGTCCACGGCAATGCCGAATGCCACCGTGAGCGCGATGACACTTGCATACTCAAGGCCACCGCCAATGAGATACAGCACCGCACCGGCGGCCACGATCGGAAACAGGTTCGGCAGGATCGACAGCAGCAGCACCTTGAACGAACGGAACGCAATGCCGATTACGAGTATGACAACAACAATGGCTGCCATCAGGCCGCGATTGAGTTGACGGATCATTTCCGAGCTTCGAAGCGCGGATACGGCGGACAACCCCGTCACGATAAAGGAGACTTCCGGGTATTTCTTACGCAGGTCCGACAGGTTCGTATCAAGCTGTTGCAGCACCGGCACTGTATCTTCCGCATCCAGATTGGGAAGCCGTCCTGTTACCAGAGCCGATGACCCATCCTTGGCCACAAACCGCTCGACAAGATGATCCGGCAAACGCTTCAGATAGTCTTCAAGCACACCGGGGCCCATCTCGCCTGCGTTTATGAGCCATTGCCGCAAGGTTTCAACCGACCAGACATTGCCAACTCCCGACTGCTCCTCGATCAGCGCATGGGCGCCCGCAAGCGCTTCGATGACGTCCTCATCAGTGACTTTCTTGCCCTTCGGCCATTCGAGCATGATGTGAACCGGATGGGCGCCTGTGAGCTTTGCATCCAGCCGCTCGGTCGTGGCGATTGATTGCTTGGTGTCAGGCACTTGGTCGCTTAGCCGATAACGCGGCTCAAGCTGGAGATGCAGCGCGGTAAAGACAACGACGCACACCAACCCAACAACGGCCAAACCATTGTAATGGCCCTTCAACCATTCCGCGAAGTTCGTGCACAAGTTCTCAAGCCAGGAGATTGCATTGTTGCGCGAGCCTTCGGTTCGCAGAAACTCTTTCTCATCGCGAAACATCAAGACGACCAGGATCGGCAGCAAGACGATTACCGTCACGAAAGCGAGCAATGTGGCAAGCGCCGCCGCAATACCGAAAGTCCGGATCATGACCGAGTCGGTCAGCGTGAGAGACATGAAGGCTATCGATGTCGTGATGGAGGTCAGAACACAAGCCGGTCCAACCGTGAGAATCGCGTTCCGAGTCGCGGAAAAACGGTCATCGCCCTGCGCCAGCCTTCGGCGAATGGAGAAGACCATGTGCATGGCGTCAGTGAAAGCAATGACCATCACCAGCGGCGGGATCACGTTGATGAACGTATTCAGCTGCAGACCCGTCCATCCCAACAATCCCATGGCCCAGAGCACGGCTACCGCCGGACACAGCGAGGTAATGAAAACCAGTTTGATCCGCCTGAAAAACGCGAAGCAGATCAACATACCAACCAGGAACCCGGAACCGTTGTAAATCAGCCTGTCGCGGCCTATGGCCTGGCGGATTTCAAGCTGCATAACTGGCGCACCGGCAAGTTGTACGCGTAGTCCGGCAGGCTCGAGGACCTCTTTTGAGATTTCCTCGATTTCGCCGATCGACTCTTTCAGACCTTTCTTGGCGACCAGGTCATGCTTCAATGACAGGATGAGCAACGTAAGCTGACTTCCGCCATCGGGTTTGGAAAGAAGCTTTCCCCCGATCAACGGGTGGTCGACGACACGCTTTGCCAGCTTCTCGAATTCCTCGCCCCTGGGAAGCTCGGTTGGCAGCAGCGGTGCGGGATAGCCCTTCTCGTCGGGGGGCTCTCGCATGGAGAAAATGGAAATGATTCCGTCGACTGTCTCCGCCAGCTGCATATCCAGGTGCAATGAACGAACATGCTCGAGCGTATCCGGATTCATCAGATCATCGGCCTCAATCACCACCAGCACATCGAACTCGCTGGTAGGAAAGCGCTTGCTCATTTTCTGGAAGTTCTCGAATTCGACGGAATCGGAGTTAAACAGCTCCGAAAGCGTATGGTCGGTTTTCAGGTATGGAATACCGACTGCGCAAAACGCCGAAAAAAGCGCAAGCAGTGCCAGAACTTGCAACGGCCACCGGACTGCTGGGAGCCCCATTCGTTCAAGTCCGAAGCCGAGTGAATTCATGAGCAATTCATCTGATGACGCGGTAGGAGTATGCCCGCAATTTGAATAGAGAGTTTCACCCTGCGAATCGAAACCGCACTGTTGCGACCGGTTCACAGCGAGCGCATCATGCAAAAAAATACGGCAAAAGGAAACCTGTATGAAACTTCTGCGTTACGGCCCCCCTGGATCAGAAAAACCCGGCATGTTTGGGCCGGATGGCGAGATCAGAGATCTGTCGAATATAGTCGCTGATATCGCTGGCGACGTTCTTGGTGATGCTG
>DEIT01000068.1:34144-40646 GCA_002352635.1 Hyphomicrobiaceae bacterium UBA2767
GGCGTGCAGAAGTTCATCGGCATTGGGCTTAATTTCAGCGATCATGCGAAGGAAGCAGGATTGCCAATCCCCCACGAACCGATTCTGTTCACCAAGGCTGTCTCGTCTCTGTCGGGTCCCAATGACAATGTTGTGTTCCCTCCGGGTGCATTTAAAGCCGACTGGGAAGCAGAACTAGCCGTCATCATAGGCACCAGGGCATCTCATGTGAGCGAAACGGACGCGCTTAGTCATGTGGCAGGCTATGCGGTGTGTAACGATGTTTCGGAGCGTGGACATCAGTTCGAAAGCACCGGCGACTGGCTGAAGGGCAAGAGCCACGACACATGGGGTCCTGTGGGGCCGTGGCTGGTCACACGCGACGAAATCCCCGATCCGCAAACACTGGGCATCTGGCTGGATGTAAACGATAAACGTATGCAGTCTGGAACGTCAGAAACCATGATCTTCTCAATCCCCGAGCTGGTGAGCTACACAAGCAAGTTCATGACTCTGCACCCCGGGGACATCATCACCACCGGCACGCCGCCGGGCGTCGCCATGGGGCGTGATCCTCAGCCCTGGCTCAAGCATGGTGATGTTGTAACGCTTGGTGTAGACGGCCTAGGAGAGCAGCGCCAGAACGTCGTTTTCCTTTAGCTCACTTTTCGCCCCACAAGTCGAAGAAGTGATGCACCGGCCCGGACCCTTGTCCGACCTTCAGACTATCCGCCTCAGCCAACGCACCGCTCAGATAGGTCTTGGCGCGGATACAGGATTCTCCGAGCGGCAAGCCCTTTGCCAGTCCTGCAGCAACTGCCGATGAGAGGGTACATCCGGTACCATGGGTGTTGCGGGTTTCGCTGCGTGGTGCGGCAAGGCGCGTCTCGTTCTTGCCATCCCACAAAATATCAACCGCCTCACTGCCGTGCCCATGACCACCCTTTATAAGAACCGCTTCGCAACCCAACTCCATGAGCCGTCTCGCTTGTTCGCCCATTGCGTGCTCATCAGGCGCCGCAACAACATCGCCCAACAGACGCGCGGCTTCTTCCAGGTTCGGTGTGATGAGATCAGCGAATGGAACAAGACGCTGGCGCAATATGGCCTCTGCGTCCTCTTCGAGAAGCGGATCACCACTCGTCGCAACCATGACCGGATCAAGCACAATCGGAATGTTGTCGACGTTGCCCAATCGGTCCGCTAATGCCGTAACAGCTTGGGTATTTCCAACCATCCCGATCTTTATGGCTGCGACGTCAAGGTCATCAAGGACGGCATCCAGCTGCGCGGTAATGAATTCACCCGGCACGGCATGAATTGCCCGCACGCCGCGCGTATTTTGCGCGGTCAGCGCGGTTATCACGCTGGCGCCATAGACACCGAGGGCTGAAAAAGTCTTCAGATCCGCCTGAATACCAGCAGCGCCTGACGAATCGGATCCGGCGATGGTGAGAGCAATTGGTGCCATGATGTGCATTATCCGCTCATGGCATGCCCGCCTGCAAGCGTGGCGCTAGCCGATATATGCGAGCGAAGGGAACATTTCCAGCATCCAAAGCGCGATCACGGTCATGGTTCCAGTCAGGAACATGACACCGGTGACCACGAGCATCCCACCCATAACCTTCTCGACAGCGCCCAGGTGCCGGCGGAAGCGCTGCAGAAATCCCATGAAAGGCCGGAAGGCAAAAGCCGCCAATATGAAGGGGATGCCCAATCCAAGCGAATAGATTGCGAGCAGGCGGATACCCGCTCCCACCGTATCCTCCGCTGCCGCCACCGCGAGAATGGCGGCAAGCACGGGGCCAATGCACGGTGTCCAGCCGAATGCAAACGCAATCCCGACCAGATAAGCGCCCAGCAGCCCGGCAGGTGCCGCAAGTGAGTTGTTCCTAAGCTCGCGGTAGAGAAACGGGATTTTGAAGACACCCAAAAAGTGCAAGCCGACGATAATGATTGCAACGCCAGCGACTTTCGCCAGCAGGCCCAGGTTCTCCGCCACAAGCTGGCCAATGAAAGTTGCCGTCGCCCCAAGCATGACAAACACGGTTGTGAAGCCCAGAACGAAAGCCATCGACGCCATGACGACCTTTGCGTTGACGCCTTGTGCCGCCTCGCCCTCACCGCTCAGCTGCTCGAATGTCGTGCCCCCAAGAAAGCACAGATAAGGCGGTACCAGTGGCAAGACGCACGGAGAGAGGAAACTGATCAGGCCGGCCAACAATGCGCCAATATAAGTAATTTCCATGAGCGTTTGTGTCTCTTGTTCGGTCCCGGGCGGCCAAAACACCCGGAGAAACAATCCGCCGGGAGAGTGTGCCGGACACGCTTGCCAATCAATAAACGACGCAATCACATTTGCGCCAGCACTCTGTGTGCCTTGCAGAATATTATTCGCGATTTATGGCTATTCCCGCACAGCCGGCGTTTCAACCACAAGACCATTCGCCTTCGAGGCGAGATAGAGCTGAAGATTGGCAAGATTGTCCGAGCCGGCCTTGAGTGGATTCGCTCGCACCCGGGCAAGACATTGGTTGATCTGTTTCAACAGCGATCCCGTTGTCTTCCAGCTCTTACGATAGGTTGGAAAGCCGTTGGCGTGGCCCTGGCTCAACTTTTCGGAACGGTAGCGCTTCCCGGCATATTTTTCATGGCAACCGGCGCAGGAAATGGCGAGCTGGCCGCGTCGTGACGTGTAGTAAGCCTTACCCTTATCCAGAAACGGTTTGAGCGGACCATCTTCCGCAACGGCGAGCGCCATCCCCTTGGACTGACGTTTTACAAATATGGTGAGCGCAAGCAACGGTTCCGACTCATATGGAAATGCGCGCGCCTCCATGAATTTCTCACGGCAAAGATTGATGCGTCCTGTCAAGGTTTGCGGTTTTTCCGTAAGCTTGAAAAAAGCTGGATAAGTCGCCGCCGCGCCACGCATCGATTTGGCAGCATCCCCATGACACGAAGCGCAGGACTTGTTGGCGCGACCGTCAACCTGCTTCCACAGCCCCTCGCCTTTTTTGAACAGCACCATTGCGGGATTATCTGCTTCACTGTCCTGCATGTTGCGGACTTCCGGCTCCGCATAGTGATAGCCAGACCACAACTCCTTGAGCGGATGACCTTCGGCTGTGGGCTTCACAGCCTCGGTTTTCCCGTCACCGGCGGCTGAAGCCTGCCCCGGTAGCGATACAATGACAATGAGCATGGTCAGGAGGGCCAACTTCATTTCAGACCCTCCAGAAACGCGACTATGTCTTCAATTGATTGTGCTGATAGCATTACCCGCCGTTGACATGCGCGCGATACATCCTTGAGTCCATTTCGAGTGTGATAGGCCGGCATGACCGTATCTGCATCAGGAAAGGCCTTTTTCGGATCGACCAAAATCATGCGCAACTCGCCCCGGCTGTAGCGGGCGCCGACACCATTCAACGGCGGGCCGAGTTCCCCATGATTGCCGTATGTCTTGACGGTTTCAGCATCACTTTCATCCACCTTCGCTTGCACCGAGGCGATCTGGTGGCAGGCGAGGCAGTTGCCCTTGCCTCGGTTGACAGCTGCTTCCAACCCCTTCTCCGCGTCGCCCTTCTTCTTTGTCAGGGATTTTCGGATTGTTGCAGGAAGCGCCTCACCCTTCTCGACCTTATAACGCGCAAGCACCGCACTTGCTCCAGCACTACAGGCCGGCAGCTTTGGTTTGCGAACGACTCTTCGCTGTTGGGCGAACGCATCCGCCACCATGATGAGGCAAAGGGTGCATGCAACGATGCTCGTACAGATGATACGGATCGTGTGTTTCATGCCTCCCCCTCTTTTGGCACCGCCACAAAAACAGGAACGGCCTGTCAAGATCAAGCTTGAGGACGTCTCTCGCTCAATTTTGCAATGACGCCATCCAATTCATGGAAATGATCGATCAGGCCGTGGTTCTCAAGCTCATCGACGGGCGTCAGGGTGTAGCCGAAGGTCACCAGTATGACCGGAACGCCGCCTGCTTTCGCCGCTTCCGCATCCGCCGCGCTGTCACCGATCATCAGACTATGGCTCGGTTCGCATCCAAGCTGCTCCAATGCCGCAAGAAGAGGCGCGGGATCGGGTTTCTTGACAGGCAGGGTATCGCCGCCAACGACCGCACCGAACAGATGGGCCACATCAAGTGCTTCAAGAATCTGTCTGGATATAGCCTCGGGCTTGTTGGTGCATACACCAAGCTTAACGCCATTCCCCTGATGGTGATCAAGCACTTCTCGCACGCCCGGAAAGAGACGGGTCTTCTCGGCCGCGCGTGGCACATAATGCTCCAGATAGCGGGGGAAAAGTGCTGCAACCCGGTCCGCGTCAGAATTCTGGTCGCGCGCGGCCAATGCCCTTTCGATCAGGAGCATCACCCCTCCACCAATCATTTTTGTCACGTCATCGACTTCGAACCCGGCCACTCCTTCTTCCGCAAGCAGGATGTTCAACGCGTCGGCAATGTCCGGCGCGCTGTGCACGAGCGTCCCGTCGAGATCAAACAGAATTGCGTGGGGCCATGTCATGCTGCGTGCAATGCCTGCTATTGGACAGACGTGGCGGAGTTGCGGATCGCGGCGATGTTGTCGGCATATTTGCCGTCGCTAAAGACCGCGGAGCCTGCAACCAGGACATTCGCACCGGCATGGGAAACAAGTGGGGCCGTCTCAGGACTCACACCGCCATCCACTTCCAGATCGATGGGGCGGTCTCCGATCATGGCTTTCAACCGCGCGATTTTTTCACACTGGGCCTCGATAAATTTCTGTCCACCGAATCCCGGATTGACGGTCATCACAAGAATGAGGTCCAGCTTGTCGAGTACATGTTCGACGGCGGTTTCACTTGTCGAAGGATTAAGCGACACACCAGCCTTCTTTCCCAGACCCCTGATTACCTGCAGTGAACGGTCGAGATGTTTGTCCGCTTCCGCATGCACAGTGATGATATCGGAGCCGGCTTTCGCGAAAGCCTCAAGGTAAGGTGCGGCAGGGTCGATCATCAGGTGCACATCGATCACCTTCTTTGTGTGCGGGCGGATGGCCTCAACCACACAGGGACCAAAGGTGATGTTCGGCACGAAGTGCCCATCCATCACGTCAACATGAACCCAATCACATCCGCCCGCGTCTATGGCGCGCACTTCCTCTCCAAGCTTTGCAAAGTCGGCGGAAAGAATAGATGGTGCGATGAGAATGTTCTCGGTCATAGGCGCGCCTCCGCAGGGGATTGATCCGTGTCCTACTGCGGCAGCGCGCGCTGTACAAGCAGGAACCGAAAAAAACGGTTGAAAACGGTGGATTACCATGAGGAACGCGGAAGACATCATCATACCCGCAGGCCATGGCCGCGCTTTCGAACTGCCTGCCGGGGCAACCCTGACAGTCAATCTCACACATGGACCCCAGGTGGTGGACGCGTGGGCATTTTGTCTTCCGGACCTGGATGAGTTCATGTCCTGCGAACACACTCGTTCCTGCCTTGAAAAAATATGCCCAAAGGAAGGCGATGCGTTCTTCTCCAATCGCCGCCGTCCGCTACTGACGATTTCGCGCGACACCTCCCCAGGCGTCCATGACTTGCTGCTTTCTGCCTGCGACGCTGAGCGGTACGCCCTGCTTGGACATGAGGGTCCGCATCGCAACTGTGCAGACAATTTGAGGGAGGCGCTTGGCGAATTGGGGCTTACACCACCAGAGCTTCCGAGCCCGGTGAATCTCTTTGAGAATGTGGAGATACATGACCAAGGCCGCCTGGAAATTCGACCGCCCACAGCGCGCAAGGGCGACGCCATCGCATTGCGCGCGGAGCAGGACCTCATTGTTATCCTCTCGGCTTGCCCCATGGACATCGCCCCGACCAATGGTCTCGACAAGACCCCAAAGCCCGTTTCAGCCAAAATCTCTTATTCCGCCGAATAGATTTTCCTGGCAGGGAAGCCTCGCTATACTTTCAGGCTTCAAAACACAAATCCCGCCTCCCCCGCAATCAACGCATCAGAAACGGACTGAAAATCAATGACGACAAAACCCGATGTCCTTGTGCTCGTTCCCAGCCGACCCGATCAGATGGAAATGCTCAAGGAAGCCTACACACTCCATCGCCACGACAAAGCGGAAGACCGGGACGCCCTGGTCGACGAGATAGGCGACAAGATCCGCGGTGTCGTGACTATGGGCACCAAAGGCTTCTCCACGGAATTACTGGAGCGACTGCCCAATCTGGAGATTGTTGCCGTTGGCAGCGTCGGTTACGACACAATTGACACCGAGGGTTGCGCGGCACGCGAGATACCGGTCACCAACACCCCCGACGTGCTGACAAATGATGTCGCCGACCTGGCGATGGCGCTGACATTCGACATCGTTCGAGGGTATTCACGCGGCGAACGGTATGTGCGTGATGGCCGATGGAGAGATGAAGGCATGATGGCGCTGACCACAACCATGACGGGCAAGACAATGGGCATTGTCGGCTTTGGCCGGATCGGCAAAGCCATTGCCCGGCG
>DEIT01000233.1:0-16145 GCA_002352635.1 Hyphomicrobiaceae bacterium UBA2767
TATGGTGCTGATCCGACCACGCGAACCGGAGATACAACCTACGGTTTCAACTCCAATGCTGGCCATTCTGTTTTCGATTTCTCGCAGAACGCATCACCGGTTTTGAGCATCTACGACGCAGGAGGCACCGACACGCTCGACCTGTCGGGCTTCTCGCAAAGGGCGCTCATCGATCTGGAGCCTGGCACTTACTCCTCAGCGGGTGGCACGACCAGCTCCATGAAATTCAATATCGGCATCGCCAACAATACCTGGATCGAAAACGCTGTCGGTGGGTCTGGAAACGATACCATTCGAGGCAATTCACTCGACAACGAGCTTTCCGGCAACGGCGGGAACGATCATCTTCATGGGCTGGACGGAAACGACACTCTGTCTGGCGGCGCCGGGACGGACTGGGTGTATTTTGTACTAGATATCGCGAGCTATACCTTCGAGGTTCTCGATTCCTCTATTCAGGTCCTTGCCGACTTTCTCGACACGGTCCTGGACGATATCGAGTGGTTCTCGTTCTCCGACACGACAATCAGCTACCAGGACCTCGAAACGCAGTGGAGCTTCACCGAGTATACCGACGGCGCCGATACGATCGCGCTGTCGGCGCTGGGCGACAATGTCAGAATGCTCGGTGGCGACGATATGGTGTCTTACACAGGCGGCTATGCGATCGTCGATGGGGGCTCCGGTACAGACACCATGGATTTCTCAGGCTTCGGATCGGCCGTCCAGGTCAGCCTCGAAACCGCTGGCGATGATGTCCTGACCCGTGATGCGTCGCATTTGAACAGCGGAACATGGCGCACACTTGGCAACCTCATTGACATAGAGAACGTCGTCGGCACGTCGTTCGATGACGAACTCAACGGCAGCGACGGTGCGAACGAGCTTCTTGGAGGTGCAGGAAATGACCTGCTCTCCGGACTTGGCGGAAACGACACTCTGGACGGCGGCGACGGTACCGACACGGCTGTGTTCAAGAATGCCGCTGCGACCTATGCGATGGCGGTCAGTGGTTCGGAAATTCTAATTTCAGGCGCGGGAGAGGGAACGGACACTGTCCGCAACTCGATCGAATATTTCCGGTTCGCCGATATGACGGTAACCCGCGTCGAGCTTCTTGCCGCGCTGACGCCGCCTACATTCACCGAAGACGCTGATACGGTTGCTCTGTCGATGTTCGGCGGAACATTCGCGGCGCTGGGTGGTGATGATACGGTTCACGGCGGCATCGGCGGTGACACCATCTATGGCGGCTTGGGCAATGACCACGCCTATGGCGGTGATGGAGATGATCACATTTTTGGCGACGATGGACTGGACGTTGTCGTCGGGGATCTGGGCAACGATATGCTCTATGGCGGCGGCGGCGACGATATGCTTGAGGGAGGTGACGGGCTCGATACTCTGCTCGGCGGCCTTGGGAATGACGTGCTCCGAGGAGGCAACGACAAAGACTCACTCTATGGCGATGCTGGCAAAGACCGTATGTATGGCGACAACGGCAATGACCGGTTACGCGGCGGCGACGATAACGACACACTGTACGGCGGCAGGGGCAAGGACAGCCTCTACGGCGACGATGGCAACGACTATCTACGTGGCAATTCTCAGAATGATTCACTTAGGGGCGGAGCAGGAAGAGACCGCTTGCTGGGCGACAGTGGCAACGACAAGCTGTATGGCGGCGACGGTAAAGACAGATTGTACGGCGGCAAGGGCAAGGACAAGTTGTACGGCGATGACGGCAACGACAGGCTGTACGGCGGAAAAGGAAATGACAAGCTGTATGGCGGCGATGGTAAAGACAGATTGTACGGCGGCAAGGGCAAGGACAAGTTGTACGGCGATGACGGAAATGACCGCGGGTATGGCGGTAAGGGGAAAGACACATGGGTCGTGGACGGCAAACAGTCAGCCTATAAGGTAATCGACTACGGATCGAAGGCAAAGGTCCTTGGGCCCGACGGAAGTGATCTGATTTACAACATCGAACGGGTTCAGTTTGATGACGGTTCGATAGCGATCTAGCGACCGTGCCCGCTTTGGGTATTGTATTGAATGAATCGAAAAAACCGTGCTCGCAATTCCGAACAACCGTAATGCGGCCTGCGCAATTCAAATGGGCTAGGACCCCATATTCAGAATGTCCAGACAGTGCAGATCAGCTGACCTCGACTTTGGCGGCAATCGCTCTTCGGCTGGCTATCTGGCGCCAATGCACCAAACATGCTGCTCAGTAGTTTTTTAAACGACGATGAAGAACCAACCGTCAATTGCAGACGAGTGCGCTGGGATTCCTGCAACTTCTGATCTTTGCCTTCACAGCAGTCCCTAACTCAGGATTTGAGAGAGTGATGAACTGCCCCATCCTAGTTTTTGCATTGGATTCCGCCAAGATTCGCTTCCGGGTAGTAGAATTCTCTATTCGGTGAAATCAAGCCTCCTGATCACGCGATAAGTCATTAGACAGCATCATTATTTTCTGCTCTTGTTCGTCAAACGCATCTTGATTTCGCGCCAATCTAATATCCGTCCGATACTCGCATGCCTCCAACAGCAAGCCGCAATGGGCGTATCCGTTCCGAGGCATTCGGGAATCGCCACATTGTCGTAGTTACGCCGGTGGCGCTCGATGCAGACAGCCGCACGCTCAAGCAGGTCATGTCATTGTATCGTTGGGGCGCTCGGGTAACGGTTCTAGCCGGCGGCAAAGTCTTCTCCGGCGAGGATGTCGCCGCGAAGGTCGACGAGAAGTTGCCTCCAGAGAGGTCTCACCCTAAACCCCGACCGCACTGGATCGCCCGTCCCTGGGGATGGGTACGAAGAACACAAGTGCCGGCCGTGTTTCTCTTGCCAGTATTCGGCGTTTGGCTGGTCCATTTTTTCTATCGGACTTACCTGCGCGCTCGCCCGAAAATACCGCCGTCGGCCGATCTGTACATTCTTCACGAGTTTGGACATTTTCCTGCTGTCGCAAACGCAGCAAAGGGAAATCCGATCGTCTACGACGCACATGATTTCTACACTGCTATCGAACCACACGATCAGATTGGCAGCTTTGACCGCGATCTTCTCAATCCATTCAGGAGGTGGTTGGAACGCCGGTGTGTTGCGCGTTCGGCAAACGTCATGACCGTCAGTCCCGGTCTGGCTCAGCTCTACTGGGATACATATGGCGTCAAACCGGTGGTGGTCCGCAATTGCCATGACAATAGGCTGGATGCCAAAGGAGTTGCCGATGTCAGGTCCCGGTTCGGACTTGCGCAAAAAGATTTCATCATCGCGATCATCGGCAATTGGAAAGCTGGGCAGGTGCTTTCGCCATTGTTGCGCGTGCTGGCGCGCATTACGGATAACGTCCATTTGGTTCTCATCGGTGACGGCTATGAACGTCTGGACAATGAGATTAACGCGCTGAACCTTGAGGGGAGAGTCCACAGCTTCGGGCGTTTGCCGGCGTCGGACATCGTTCCTTCCGTGCTCAATGCAGACGCGGCCGCTGTTGTGTATTACGCGAGGTCTGAGAACTACCGATATGCGCTGCCGAATGGTTTTTTTCAAAGCGTAGCGGCGGGATTGCCCGTCCTCTATCCCGACCTCCTCGAGATCCGCCAGATTGCAGAACAGCGCGGGCTCGGCCTGATGGTTGATTGGCGGGATGAACAGAAGATTGCGTCAGCGATTGATGAAATTGCCTCAGACCGAAGGGTGCGGGACAGACTGCGGGATGGTGCCGAAAAGGCGGCAAGAGAACTCTCCTGGGAAAAAGAAGAGCTGGTGATGCGAAAGGCATTGTCGGAGTGCCTGCAACGCGCTGCACTGCGACCGGAGAATGCCAGCAACTGAGTGTGGATTCTTGCCAAGATTCTAAACGGTGGGTGTGAGTGCAAGGAACGTGCGCCTCCTCGTTCCTGTGTGCTACAAGGGCAGGCTTTGAGAGCTCTTCCTGCGGACAGGAGTTCCGAGTGTGCATGAGGACGTATGTGTGGAATAGCCGGAATAGTCAGCCTGAAGGGTGAACCGCTGCCGCAGATCGGTGGTGAGTTGGCCGTAATGAACCGGCTGTTGGCGCATCGCGGTCCAGATGGCGAAGGACGATGGTGGCCGGACGACAAGGCTGTCGGGCTTGCTCATCGACGCCTGTCGGTCATCGACCTGTCAGCATCAGGAGACCAGCCAATGGCTGCGCCAAGTGGAGCAGTCATCGTGCACAATGGCGAAGTCTATAACTACGTTGAACTGCGTGAACAGCTTTCGGGAGGTTGGACATTCAGGGGTACATCTGACACGGAGACGATTCTCGCTGCCTATGACAAGTATGGCGATGATTTCGTTGATCAATTACGCGGCATGTTCGCGTTTGCGATCTGGGATCCGGCAAGTCATCGCCTTGTGGCGGCGCGCGATCGTTTCGGCATCAAGCCGTTCTATTATGCCATCGTTGGGGACAGGTTTCTGTTTGCCTCCGAGGCCAAGGCGCTTGTGCCGTTTTTGCCCAAAATCGAAACTGACAGCGAGGCACTCGCGCAGTATCTGATTTTTCAGTACGGCATCGACGATGCGACCCTGTTTCACGGTATCCGCCAGTTGATGCCAGGCCACATGCTCACCGTCGAACGCGGCGAAGTCCGGATAAGACGTTATTGGGACGTGAGCTATGAGGTCGACTGGGACCACAAGCAGCGTTACTTCCACAACCGCTTACGCGGCTTGATGGATGACTCCATCAAGGTTCATCTGCGCAGCGATGTGCCGGTAGGCGGCTACATGTCCGGCGGCATGGATTCCAGTCTTGTCTCGATCCTGGCGGCCCGACATGATAGCCGCAGCCGGGATTTTTTTCATGGCAAGTTCACTGCCTATGACGGCTATGACGAGAGCGCCTATGCTAAAGCCGGAGCGGACGCTGCCGGGGGTGCACTACATCAGATTGACATTGCCGCATCCGATTTCATCGAACACATTGACGATGTTGTCTACCATCTGGATTTTCCGGTCGCAGGCCCAGGGTCGTTTCCGCAATACATGGTATCCCGTCTTGCGGCGGAGCGCGTCAAGGTGGTTCTCGGCGGGCAGGGCGGCGATGAAATTTTTGGCGGATATGCGCGCTATCTGCTGGCCTACTTTGAGCAATGTATCAAGGCGGCGATCGACGATACCTACAAGCAGGGCAATTTCGTTGTCACCATCGAGTCAATCATTCCAAATCTAACGGCATTGAAGGAATACAAGCCGCTTCTCCAGAAGTTTTGGAGCCAAGGTCTGTTCGGTGATTTGGATGAGCGCTATTTCAGGTTGATTGATCGCTCCAGCGACATGCGGGAGGAAGTCGATTGGGATGGTCTTGATCGAGGGCGGGTCTTCGAGCAGTTCCGTACGCTATTTAACAACAGAGAGAATGTGCACAATGAAGCCTATTTCGACAAGATGACGCATTTCGATTTCAAGTGTCTGCTGCCCGCCTTGTTACATGTGGAAGATCGCATGGGCATGGCACATGGATTGGAAAGCCGGGTTCCATTCCTGGACCACCCACTGGTTGAATTTGCCGCCACCGTACCGGCAGATGTAAAATTCCAGGATGGTGTGATGAAGCATATGCTCAAAGACGCTTTTCAGGATGTAATCCCCTCCACCATCTTTCAGCGTCGCGACAAGATGGGCTTCCCGGTTCCATTGCAGGAATGGTTCTCCGACGGCCTCAAGGAGTTCGTCATGGATATCTTCTCAAGCGAGGCAGCGCGCTCGCGACCGTTCCTGCGCAACGCGGAGGTCATGCAGGCTGTGGGCAATGAGGCCAAGTTTTCCCGAAAAACCTGGGGGTTGCTCAGCCTTGAAATCTGGCAGCGTCGGTTTCATGACCGCAGTGCGGAATGGAATGCATTGGCAAAGAATGCGGAGAGTGAAGCGGCAAAACAGCCCGCACACGTGACGGCACCTTGATCCGGGTTCTCTGTCGGCGTTATGGATCATCGCCCTATAGTAAGTAGGGCTGAAAGGGGTACCGACCATGTTCCCCGGGAAACTGAAAATCACAAAGGCAGCTGAATGAAAGTTTTTATTACCGGCGGGTGCGGGCAGATCGGATCGCACGTTGCAGAATTGCATCTCGCACGCGGCGATGAGATCCTGGCGATCGATAATTTCGAGACGGGCCGGCGCATTCATTTACCCGAAAAGCATGAATCTTTGACCCTTGTCGAAGGATCGATTGCAGACAAGGAGCTGGTCGATCGGCTCATCGGTGATTTCAAACCGGACGTCCTGATACATACCGCTGCCTCCTACAAGGATCCGGATGACTGGTACAGCGACATGCTGACCAATGGTGTCGGCGGCGTAAACCTGATCAAGGCGGCCCGAGCGAACGATATTGGCCGCTTCGTCTATTTCCAAACCGCACTGACCTATGGTGTGAATCCGGTTGAGCATCCGATTACGCTGAGCCATCCGAAAAATCCTGGCAACTCGAGCTACTCGATCTCCAAGACGACAACAGAGGATTATCTGGAACTCTCTGGTCTCGACTACGTCACCTTTCGTCTGGCAAACGTCGTCGGACCGCGTAACGTTTCCGGCCCAGTTCCGATATTTTATGAGCGGCTCAAGGGGGGGAAACAGTGTTTTGTGACACCGGCACGGCGAGATTTTGTGTTTGTGAAGGATTTGGCACGCACGGTGATAAGAGCGGCCGACGGCACCGGCAACGGCGCGTATCATTTCTCTTCCGGCAACGATATCGCAATTATAGAGCTCTATGACGCAATGGTGCAGGCGCTGAAGCTGAACGACTATCCCGAGCCGGACAAGCGGCCCCTTGAGAAGGACGATGCCCCATCAATCCTGCTTGATCCGTCACGCACATTTGCAGACTTTGGCGAGATCGAATTTACGCCCATAGACCAAACGGTTGCCGAGGCGGTTGCCTACTATGAGGAATTCGGCGTGCATGGCGGCTATACGCACCTAAAACACGACTCAGAATGAGCGACCCTATGCGTATCCTGATTACAGGAGGTGCTGGGTGCCTCGGGTCCAACCTCGTCGAACGCTATTTGGATCAGGGGCATAAGGTTCTGGTGATCGATAATTTCGCGACAGGCAACCGCGAAGTCGTTCCCGATGGTATTGATGGACTGACCGTCATGGAGGGGACCGTCGCCGACGAAACATTGGTCGGTAGAGCTTTCGGCGGCTTCCGGCCGACCCATGTGATCCATTCCGCAGCCGCTTATAAGGATCCGGACAACTGGGATGAAGACACCGCCACAAACGTGGCAGGAACGGTCAATCTCATCGAAGCGGCCAAACGTCATGACGTCGCGCGGTTTGTCAATTTTCAGACAGCGCTTTGCTACGGGCCTCCCGTTGAGGTGCCAATTCCGGTCACACATCCATGTTGGCCGGTTACCAGCTATGGGATTTCCAAACTCGCAGGCGAACAATATGTCGCCCTCTCCGGACTGCCGTTTGTTTCCTTGCGCCTTGCAAGTGTAATCGGACCACGGCTCGCAATCGGCGCAATTCCGACATTCTATTCTCGCCTCAAGGCGGGAAAACCATGCTTTTGCACCTCTGCCATGCGGGATTTCCTCGATATTGAGGATTTTCACAGCCTGATGGAGGCAGTCATGGCGGATGGGTCGGCCACGGGCGTCTACAACGCCGGACCGGGCGTTGGTCATTCCATAAAGGATGTGTTCGACGCGGTTGCGGCTTATCTGGATGTCAAGCTCGACACCGCCGTCGAAATGCGTCCCGTCGGCGATGATGACATATCTGAGGTCGTCCTCGATGCATCGGCAACAGAAGCAGTTTTCGGCTGGAAAGCTCATGTCAGCTTTGAACAGTCCGTTGAAAAGATGCTGCGCTGGTATGATGCGCACGGTGTCAGCGCTATATTCTCCCACCTTAAGCCGCCGGCACCAGCAGACTGATCAGGATAACTTCCGAGGATGATGACAATGGAAATGCCGTCGCTTTCCGGCGCCAGAATAGCGATCATCGGCGGTGCCGGCTTCGTCGGCTCAAATTTGTCGCACCGTCTTCTGGAGGATGATCCGCAGTCTCTGATTATCGTCGACAACCTTCTGTCGGCCGACGCCTCGAATATCCCCGATGATCCGCGCGTGCGTTTCGTTGAGGGCTCCATTGCCGATGACGAGGTGCTCTGCGAACTGCCAGACGACCTGGATTATGTTTTTCATCTGGCATGTTTTCACGGCAACCAATCGTCAATTGCGGACCCGTTGAGGGATCATCGAAACAATTCGCTGACGAGTTTGAAGCTGTTCGAGCAATTGAAAGATTTTCCCAGGTTGAAGAAAGTCGTCTATGCGGCGGCCGGATGCGCGGTCGCCAAAAAGACCGCGGACGATCCGGCGGCAACGCCGGAGGACGCACCGGTTGATCTGTTCCATGACAGTCCCTATTCGATTTCTAAACTGGTAGGGGAAATGTACGGCAACTACTATTTCCTCCGGCACCAACTTCCTTTCGTGAAGGCGCGGTTTCAAAACGTCTATGGACCGCGGGAAATTCTCGGTGCGGGACGTTGGCGTGGGACGCACCACACGGTATGGCGCAATGTGACACCCACATTCATTTTCAAGGCATTGCATGGCGAGGCGCTGCCGCTAATAAACGGCGGACAGGATGGCCGGGACTTCATTTTCGTCGGCGATCTTGTGGAGGGGCTGATAAGGATGGCGACACACGGGGAACCGGGTGAGGCCTATAATCTGGCCAGTGGCGATGAAACGCGCATTCTGGACCTTGCGGAAATGATCAACGAGTTAACCGACAATGCCACTCCTGCCGCCATTGAGCCTGCGCGTGACTGGGACCGCTCGGGCCGTCGTTACGGTGATCCGGAAAAATCTCGTAAAAAGTTAGGATTTTCAACCGGTACGCAGCTACGCACTGGACTGAAAGGCACCATCGCCTGGACCAAAGACAATCTCGAAACAATCAAAAGCTGCATGGCTCGGCACGAGGAAAAGGTGCCCGAGGTCCGCAAATATCTCAGCACAGGGAACAACTGACAACGATTGTTGAGACTTTACTTGACCAGTTGGCAATATAGATCGAGCCCAACATAAGGCCCAAGCCATTTACACAGGACCGCGCGCGGAATTTTTGCCAGGGGGCCCTCCGCACCGATGTTCTCTGTGTCAATCCGCACCTTCGAGAATGCTTCGCAAAGTTCTCTGAGCTCGGACTTGGTCACGAACTCCGTTTGTGGGGCTGCAGTTCCATCAACATTGATATCATAGGCTCTGCGCTCGGCTTCTTCAGCCGTGTGGCCTCTGTATGGCGCGAACGGTCCCGAGAGCTTGCGCTTCATGGTTGTCAGCGGGGCACGTGCCAACTGCCGATAGGACGCCGCGCTGTAAACCATGATCAGGGCCTGGCCGCCAACCTTCAATAGCCTATGCACGGCCTCAATTGCCTTTGGAAGGTTGCCGGTGTGATGCAGGCAGCCTATGGCCACGACCCAGTCGAACGTGTTCTTTTCGAAGGGCGGTTTGAGGATGTTTCCCTGCAGGGCGACGGCATCGGTGACGCCAGCCAATTCGCACCGGTGCAGCGCCATGGCCACGGGTTCGGCGGCAATATCGAGGCCATGAAATTGGGCGCCTGCGTCGATGATTTTCTGCGAAACGGAGCCATATCCCAATCCGACTTCAAGGACACGCTTGCCCCTCATCTCAGCAAACGGCAGATAACGATGAAGATAGGGATAGAACTCGAGAAACCAATCATCGAATTTTTTAAGGCTTCCGGGGGAATTGTCTTTCAGATCTAGTTCCCGGGCGATCTGCGATCCACACAATTCATCCCAGAATGCGGCATTGCAGGAGTCGATTTCATCCTGCTTCATATTTTCAGTGCCGATCATGCTGCCTGGACCTTCCGGTCATTGTCGCTGTTTGACATCATACCGGCCATTAGTCGGCTCGGACCCGCTGAAACCACCTCATCGCGAATTTGAGCGCGTTTTTGCAGACCCGATCTATGAAGATAAGTGGACGGGCAATCGGAGCGGGTAGTTTGTTTGAGATAAATTCGATTGTGACTGCGCGCAGACGATGAGCAAGAAATATTGCTCGCATCTTACGCTGAGTCCAGCGGCCCTCTTTTTGGTAATGCCGCTCGAGCTCAGAGAGACGGGCGAGTTGCCCAGCCATTTCCGCTTCAACCTGTTTCACGGGGATGTTGTTTGTTGTCCTGCTAGGCGTGATCTCGTCAATAACGCGATCGAAACGCGCGACGAAAGCTCTGTACGTCCAGGCGTCGGATCTCGAGATTTCTTCGTAAGCATTGTCGATGATTTCACCAGCTCGTGCGCTATCACGCAGAACGCCGACGACTTCGGCCATATTGGAATGGTCCGAAGCCAAAGGCACGTAGTGCCGCCATTCTTGCAGCACACCTGAGTAATCGCCAGGATACATGATCATCAACGAGCGAAGGCTGGCTGCTTCAAAGCACCTTGGTGAAATAACGTGAATGATGGTCTCGCCGTCTCGGCCTTCTAGAAACTTCTCCCGCACTTCGTCGAAGGCAGCATTCGGATTTGCAGCTTGGTATGCATCGACCTTGTCGTAAATGTCGCCGGTGTAGTCTACGAAGCTCGAGCCGGACTCGGTGCCTAGAACAGCTCTGGAATTGGCGATAAAATCGATCCATCGCTCGCCGTAAATACGTGACGTTTCCGTTGTGGCAATGTCGCATTTCAGGCCATAGCTTGGGGCATCCTTGAGAAATCGCTCGCCGATTTGCCATTTCTGCAATGCAAACGACCCACACCAGCCAGGTAGTTTGCGGGCACGGTATGAGACGTCGATCGACCGATCCTGGTATGCGGGTGTCTCACGATGGATTAACTCCTCGGGCACAAATCCCGTGAGCGTTTCCTCGAACCGCACCTTGTCGAAATAGGGATTGCGATAGATTTTCCGCACAACATCACCATTGACGACAGTGAAAAGCACGGAAATCCCGAGGTGCTCCGCAGCGTCCATGGTGCGGTTTACCCAACGAAATTCATCCTGGATGAAAAGTATTTTCGGTCCGCTGAATGCGGCGATCTTTTCAAAAAAATTACGTGGTAAATAGTTCGGCATCGAGATGACGATCGAATAGTGAAACACGACCGCATCGAACATCGACAAGTCGATGTCCATTCGTGAAGCGATCACGGAGTCAAGGATGACAACATGGTGCCTGCTAAAACGCCTGAACGCCTCGATGTGATCGCTTACCGTTCCGACATGTCTCGCAGCATCAGCGCACAAAAGCAGAATGGTTTTTTGTTTCTTGGCTGTCATTGCCAGTTCCCGACCAGATCAATTCGCTGCGTGTGAACACACAATCATCACGAGAAGATAAGTGCTCTGCATCACCTATTTGAGTGGTTCGAGCACAAATCCTTGATCGGTAGAGGGAAATATACGGTGGGTCTTCTCCGCGATTGCCAAATAGAAATATGGTTTGGAAAGAAGATTCTTGAACCAGGGCGGCGTTTTCATGAGCTCGGCGGGCGTTACTCCACGTTCTATGAGCAGCGCCCGAACATGACCTACGTCGTTAAGCAATTCTGCAGAGTTCTCGCACGAGTTTGGCAATGCCATGGAAAGGCTATGGCCATCAGGTTCAAGTGACTTCACCGCAAAGCCGGCTCCCTCTAGCATTTGCCGAAATGCTGCCTCATTGAAAGAGCGCAAATGTACGATGTCGTATTCGCATCCCAGATGGTTTGAATAGAGCAATGGGTTCTCGTCCGCCGGCACACGGATTGCGGCAACGCCACCCGGTTTTAGTGCGTCATTGATGCAATAGAGCAGATTGCCGGGATTGAGCACGTGCTCCATAACATCTGTACAGGTAACGAAATCGAACTCATTCTGAAACGGCAGGTTCTCGGCATCAGCCTGCACTCGTGGCATATCGCCATATCCCACTAGCGCTTTCAAATATGTTGATGAGATATCAACCGCGGTCATTTTCGCGCCACGACCGAGTAGTTCCCGCACCAGATGACCTGTGCCGACTCCGAGTTCGCATCCAGACTTGTCGCGCAATTCGCCGAGTGAGATGGCAGTGCGCTGGTTCAATGCGGCAGCATATTCCTGCTCTATAAAAGGAGATGAGAGGTCTTGTTCAGCAAGTTGCTCATAGTAATCCAAATATCCGCTGCGTAGACGTGAATACTTTGAAGGCATTGCGTTTAAAATGCCGTCTTCAATCGCACGCTGCCAACCACAGGCGCCGCAGCGTACCGCTCTAGGCTTATCCTCGCCTTGCGCGAAGGTGGTGAATTTTCCTATGTTTTTCCTACAATCTGGGCAAACCAGCATGACTCAACTCCGCGCTTTCGATTTGCCAACAGCATTGGACTTTTGAGGGAAATCTGCGCCAACGTGTCGCTCGGCCTCGTTCCGCGGCGCGTCAATAAGCATCCACCGATTTGGATGGTGAATCAGAGAAACCGGGTCAAAAGCATCTTCCGCGATAGTGAAATCATAAGCGCGCGTGTGCAAGTCGTACCATCGGTATTCGGTCATGTTGCGCAGGTTAAGGCGTTCATAGGCGGCAACGGAGAAAAAATAGTTCCCGGTTCCAAGCAAGGACGCGTCATAGCGCAGTTGAGCTACACGAGTCTCATTGGCAACCAACTTGTGTTTGAACCAACCACTGACATGGCGCGTAACCAGACGGCCGTCGGATGTGAAGACCACGATACAATAACGGCACGGGAACTCACCTTCCTTGAGAGCCTTAATTGTGATCTCGAACATGATTGGTTGTCCGACCTGAAACAGGCTACATTCATCACCGACATGATCTCTTGTGTGAACTGACGCAATTTCAATTGGACTGCCGTCTTGTGGCCAGCGGTTGATATGCTGAGCGGGCTTGCTGGTCTCATTGGCTGAGCCCGGCGAACTCTGAGATGCCTGAAAAGCCTCAAGTGTTATTTCCTTCAGCCAATCCGATTGGTTGGCGTTGGACAATTGGTCCGCTTCGGTAATCTTGGCCTTCTGGCGCAACTCGTGAATGAACTTCTCATAACGGTTGACGATTTCGCGCGTTTTTCCCTGCGCCGCAATCTGTCCCTGCTCAATCCAGATTGCCTGATCGCAGAATTGCATGATCTGACCCATAGAATGAGAAACCAACAGCAAGGTGCAACCGGAGCTGGTTAGCTTCTTCATGCGCTGTGCTGATTTCGCAGAGAAGTAAGCGTCGCCCGCACCGAGGATTTCATCCACGATCAGAATCTCAGGCTTTATTGATGTGGCGCATGCGAATTGCAGGCGCGACTGCATGCCAAGTGAGTAGGTTTTAAGTGGTTGGCCGAGAAAGTCGCCAAGTTCGCAAAATTCGATAACGTCCGCTTCGGCTGCCTTGCGTTCATCTCCGCTGAGGCCTGAATAGAGCAAGGAGGCGCGGATGTTCTCAAGGCCCGTGAATTCCGGATGGAAGCCAACGCCAACCTGCATCAGGGCTTGCACATCGCCGTTGACTTTAATGGTCCCTGACGTTGGATCCAGTGTGCCGGAGATGAGTTTCAACAAGGTTGTTTTGCCGGCGCCGTTGCGGCCGATAATTCCGATACGTTCACCCGGGCTGACGGAAAGGCTAACGTCTTCGAGTGCGCTGTATTCGGGAAAATCGGGCTGCCATCGAGGTATCGCGCGGTAGACGCCGAGCAAATCCATTACCTGATGGCGTGCACTTGGATAAAGCATATAGCGCTTGGATACACCGCGCGCTTCAACAGCGGTCCGCGCACCGGGTGTCGTGGTATCGACTGACTCGTCAGATTTGGTCAGCAATGACCCGTTTCCCCATACTGAACACGTGAAACATGCCATGAAAAGCGAGGAACGCGAAAGCGATACAGCCGAAAAGAATTCCAGGCGGCGGAGGTGCGCCAAGCACGAGCACGGACTGGAACGACATGACATAGTAGGCAAACGGATTAACGTAGAGCAGAATCCGTAACGCCGGAGGCACCATATCGGGCGTATAGGCAATCGGGCTCGCAATTAAGATCATAATGATCACATATTGCAACGCCTGCTGCACATCTTTGAGGAAAAGGTTGGTCAGAGACAATGCCCAAACGCACCCCAGTGTGGCCATGGTCATGGAAAGAATGATCACCGGCAACAACAGCCACGCCCAGGAAATGTAGCCTGTGAAAAGCTTGTAGACCAGGATCATGAACCCGCCCATCACGAGAAATGCGCCGGCCACGAGCACTTCTCGCGCCGGAATAAGTTCAGCCGGAAACATGCGGTTGAGCAACAGGGCCTGGTTCTGGCTGAGCGCTACCGTCCCCGCGGAAAGCGCTTGGGCAAAGGCGATGAATGGGATGAGTCCTGCCGAGATGTAGAGAATGTAGTCGGTAACGGACAACCCGATCGGGCGAACCTGAAAAACGACAGTATAGAGCAAGGCATAAAGTGAAAGCAGGATGAGCGGCCCCAGTATGAGCCAGGCCAGCCCAAGCACCGAACCCGCATGGCGTTCGCGCAGCGACTGTTTGACTGCATCCCAGAGCAGCCGGCGGTGTCGGTAAAACAGTTGGTAGGGTTCTTTAAGGTTAGCCATGTTGGTTCCCTGGATGACACGCACAGACGTGCAGAAGCCACTTTTTCCAGTCAAGACAGTAGCATAACTGAAAACATTGCAGTGCATTGTCGCTGTCAATTTGCATTGCCATGCGGCAAGTAGACCCCGCTCGGCAAAACATGGTAGGCAGCCTGCTGCAGGGCATCGTGAAAAGGCGTAGTTCTCTGGTATTCCAGTAGACGATCCGATAAAAAAAGCCCGGGCCCGATTCCGAGAAGCATTGTCCATGCCAGAGCCCGGCCAGAGATGACCTCTTGAACACTGTCGATCAACATATTCAGAAGGCGCCGGATTCAGTGCGTTCCAATTTCATCGAAAAAGTTGCAAGCGGCGGCGCCTGCATTGGCGTCATCGGGCTTGGCTATGTGGGGCTGCCTCTCATACTGGGTTTTCATGGGAAGGGCTTCAAGATACTTGGCGTTGACGTCGATCAGGCCAAGATCGATGCCCTTGAGGCGGGCGAAAGCTACATCAAGCACATTCCGAGTAGCCGGATCGGTGAACTCAACACCGGTGGCAGTTTTTCAGCGACCACAGATTTCGCACGGTTGCCCGAGGCGGATGCGGTTCTCATCTGCGTTCCAACTCCTCTGACCCGGCATCTTGAGCCAGAAATGGCCTATGTCATCTCAACGGCGAAGGCCATGGCGCCTCACCTGAAGCCCGGTCATCTGATTGTTCTGGAGTCCACGACCTATCCCGGCACTACTCGGGACCTGATGGTGCCGATCCTGGAAGAGGGTAGTGGGCTCAAGGCGGACAAGGATTTTTTTGTCGCCTATTCGCCGGAGCGTGAAGACCCGGGCAATCCCGAATTTGAAGCGCAGACTATTCCCAAAGTGGTCGGTGCGGCTGTACCTGAAGCTCTGGAAATGGCAACGGAACTCTATTCCACGCTCGTGCCGAAGGTTGTGCCAGTCTCATCACCTGAAGTTGCCGAGGCGGTCAAACTGACAGAGAACATTTTCCGAGCCGTCAATATCGCGATGGTCAACGAGCTCAAGGTGATCTATGCCGAAATGGGGATAGATATCTGGGAAGTCATTGACGCGGCCAAGACCAAGCCGTTCGGCTTCATGCCGTTTTACCCCGGACCCGGCCTGGGTGGACACTGCATCCCGATCGACCCGTTCTATCTCACTTGGAAAGCACGAGAATACGGTCTTTCGACCCGCTTTATCGAACTCGCTGGGCAGATCAATCGCGATATGCCTCTTCATGTGGTGAATATGCTGCGTGATGCTCTGAGCGAACGCCAGAAGAAGGCGCTCAAGGGATCGCGGGTACTCATTTTAGGTATTGCCTACAAAAAGAATGTCGATGACATGCGTGAGAGCCCATCCTTGACGCTCATCGATCTCATCGAGGAGAGGGGGGCGATAACCGACTATTACGACCCTTATATCCCCGAAATTCCGCCGACGCGTGAGCACGCCAATCTTGCGGGCCGCAAATCGGTGCCGCTCGATACCGAGCATCTTAAAAATTATGATGCGGTG
>DEIT01000233.1:16298-24249 GCA_002352635.1 Hyphomicrobiaceae bacterium UBA2767
ATTGGATGTGGTGGTTGGGGCAAAAATCTCGTGCGTAACTTTGCCGAGCTCGGCGCGCTTGAGGTCATCGTCGAACCGAATGACGAGACTGCAAATACTTTGGTCGGTCTACATGGGGGGCGTATTCTCGACCTCGATACCGCTTTGGCAGATTCGGCAGTTGATGCCGTTGTCATTGCTGCGCCTGCGGTTCATCACTACGCCCTCGCCAGACAGGCACTGGAGGGCGGAAAGCACGTCTACGTCGAAAAACCTCTGTCGCTGGAAGTCGCCGAAGCAGAAAAACTGTGCGAAATTGCCGAGCGCCTCGACCTTCGCCTGATGGTTGGGCATTTGCTGCAGTACCACCCGGTCTTTCTGGAACTCAGGCGCCTGGTGCAGGAAGGTAAACTCGGGAAGCTGCAATATGTTTACTCAAACCGCCTGAATCTTGGAAAAATCAGACGTGAGGAAGACATCATGTGGTCCTTTGCGCCGCATGATATTTCGATGATCTTGTCCCTCATTGGTGCCGAACCCGTATCGGTTGGTGCGGTCGGGTCTTATCACCTTCACGACTCGATCGCTGATGTCACGATGATGCATCTCGGGTTCCCGGAAGGTAAACGGGCGCACGTGTTCGTTTCATGGCTTCATCCGTTCAAAGAACAAAAGCTTGTCGTCGTGGGTGACGAGGCCATGGCCGTATTCAATGATAGCGAGACCTGGGACCGCAAGCTTCTGCTTTACCCGCATAAAGTTGCATGGAAGGGCGATGTACCCACGCCTAACAAGGCCGACGAGACACCTATTCCGGTTGACGAAGCCGAGCCGCTGAAGTTGGAGTGTCAGCATTTTCTGGATTGCGTTAGAAACGGAACGACGCCACGGACTGACGGACGCGAGGGAGTGCGCGTCCTCAATGTATTGACCGCCGCAAGCAAGGAACTGCAGAGAGTGCGAGACGAAGAAACAGGCTCTGGCGAGCAGCCAAAAAGTCTTCGCGTCGTGGGGGAACACCTTGGCGTCATGATCCACGAATCTGCTTATGTCGATGAAGGCGTAACCATCGGCAGAGGCACTCGCATCTGGCATTTCTCGCATGTGTTGGGTGATGTCGTAATCGGGCAGGACTGCGGCATCGGTCAGAATGTGGTAATCGGTCCCAAGGTAACCGTCGGTGACAATGTCAAGATTCAGAACAATGTTTCCGTCTACCAAGGCGTAACTTTGGAGGATGGCGTGTTCTGCGGTCCCTCATGCGTATTCACCAATGTGAACAATCCGCGTTCGGAAATCGAACGCAAGGACGAGTTTTTGCAAACGCTTGTGAAGCGAGGCGCAAGCATTGGCGCGAATGCAACGATTGTGTGCGGCCACATGCTCGGGGAATACTGCTTCATTGCTGCAGGCGCGGTTGTGATCAGCGACGTCCCGGCTTACGCATTGATGGCCGGTGTGCCGGCAAAACGGATCGGTTGGATGAGCAAGGCCGGAGCCAAACTTGGTCCGGACCTCGTCTGCCCCATTGATGGAACCCGCTACAAGGAGCTCGGCGATGACCACCTCGCTCTCGAAAACGCCTCAAGCTGAAACGACACAGGCGCAACCTTTGGCCTTTATCGATCTTGCGGCTCAGCAGGCCCGTATTCGTCCGCAGCTCGATCAGGCCATCGCGCGTGTTCTGGACCATGGGAAATACATCATGGGGCCGGAGGTGCGCGAATTTGAGCAGCAGCTAGCTGACTTCGGCGGTGCCGGGCATGCGATATCATGTTCCAGCGGCACGGACGCTTTGCTGATGGTCATGATGGCAAAGGACATTGGACCCGGCGACGCCGTCATCTGCCCCGCTTTCACGTTTACAGCGACGCCTGAAGTGATCGCGCTATTGGGCGCAACACCTGTTTTCGCCGACGTTCGTGAGGATACCTTCAATCTCGACCCGGACGCGTTGGCCGCCGCAGTTGATGCAGCGAAGGATGCCGGTCTCACGCCGAAGGCGATTATCGCCGTGGATCTGTTCGGATTGCCGGCGGATTACAACGCTATCGAAAAATTCGCCGACGATAACGGCTTATGGGTTCTGGATGACGCGGCACAGGGCTTCGGGGCAATTTACAAGAATCGCAAGATCGGACAATTGGGCCTTGCGACCGCCACGAGCTTCTTCCCCGCCAAGCCACTCGGTTGTTACGGAGACGGCGGTGCTATCCTGACCGACGATGAGGAACTGGCGGCAACCCTGGAAAGTATCCGCATGCACGGAAAAGGAACCGATAAGTATGACAATGTTCGCATCGGGATAAACGGCAGGATCGACACGATGCAGGCGGCGATCCTGATTGAAAAACTCAAGATTTTTGCTGATGAGATTGAGGCGCGTGACAAGGTGGCGGCGTATTACAACGCAGCACTTGCCGGGAATAACGGCGTTTCTGTTCCCGTCGTGCCGGATGGGCTGACGTCAGTGTGGGCGCAATACACACTAAGGGTTCCCGCGGCCAGGCGCGACGCGCTTGCCAAGGCGCTCAAGGCGAAGGGTGTTCCCACAGCAATCTATTACCCCAAACCACTCCATCACCAGACCGCCTATCGGGACTTTCCGGCCCCCGCGGGTGGGCTGGCCGTCTCGGAGCGGCTTGCGAAGGAAGTTCTGAGCCTGCCGATGCACCCTTACCTCGAAGAAGCCATGCAGGACCAGGTCATTAAGTCTTTGCTGGCTGAACTATAGATTGCCAGAGCGCTATGGCTTCCTCAGAAAGCAAGCTGCGGACGCTCGTTCTTACACTGATCTATCCGCATCGTGCGGCATATTATGATGACTGGGCGGATTGCCTGAGGTCTTCAGACCATTTCTCTACTGAAGTTTGCAACGTTCTGGGACTGGACGCGGCGCAGCTATCAAACAAGCTTGAGAATTGCGATCTTGTGGTCCTGTTGCATAGCTGTGTTGGCGACACCACAAAGGACATCGAGCGGCTATGCAATGTTTTGCATGACCGGCGTAACGCCCGCCTTGTCGCCTTCGTGGGCAATGAATTCAATTCGCCCTACGCGCCAATGGCTGAAAAACGAGAGATCCTGGGGGCATGCCGGCCGGATATCATTGCGACACAGCTGCTGCGAGAAGCGGGTGAGTTCCTCTACCACGATGTCGCGCCTTTGGTGATCGCCCTACCCCATGCGCTTAATCCCCAAGCTTATGAACCTGGGCCTGAAGGTGCGAAACGGGTTCGCGATATCGGGGTGCGGAATTTCCGCTATTCACCGCTCCTTGGAGACCAGGAGCGCAATGAAATTATCGACTATTTCAAAGACCACGGTGCGGAACATGGTCTGAGCATCGACATCGATTTTGAGAAGAGATTTGTACGCCAGGATTGGGCCGGCTACCTTGGTCAGTGTCGCGGCACAGTTTCGAGTGAAGCAGGAAGCTGGTACCTCGATCGCGACGACGCTCTGATGCGCCGTGTTTTCGAGCATGTGGGCGCGAACAGATCCACTTTCATGGTTGATGATGATACGCCTTTCCGTCATTTGTTCAGACGATTGCCGTCACCGGTAAAATCAGCGTTCGGCTGGATCCTGAAGCACGGCCCGGTTAAATATGCGGCTTTTGAAGATTCGAAACTCGACTTTGACGAATTGAACGAGATGTTCTTCAAGGTCGCTCGCCGATGCCCGGTCTATTCCAAGGCGATCAGCTCACGTCACTTCGATGCAATCGGCACGAAGACATGCCAGATCATGCTGGAGGGCCGCTACAATGACATTCTTGTGCCCAACGAGCATTATCTGGAAGTCACACAGGATCATTCCAACATCAGCGATGTGATCGAACGGTTCAAGGACCAAGCTTTACGCAAGCAGATCACAGACGCGGCTCATGAGTATGTGATGGGCGCACATACCTATGCACACCGCGCAGTAACCCTTCGCGATGTGCTGGAGAAAATCTAGGTGCGGCAAGCAAGTGCCACTCAGAAAGGCGTCGATGCTCATCCTTCGGTGGCGTGTGGCTACCATAGGCCGACCGCTCGTGCCCGAAATGCTGGACCATACGCTCGTCGATATTCTTGCTTTTCTTCGAAACCATGTCGCAACTATCCGGACGGGTTGATCCGGCGGGCATAGCTATCGATGAATACCACCATCATGACAGCGAGCGCGTAGCCCGACAGCAGCCAAGTCTGCCATAAGCCCCAGCCGAATGCAGCAACGATACATGCGGAAACGAATGTGGCGTAGGCGTATGGCCTGACGGATAGCAAAAGCCGTCTTATACCCTGCAACAAGCCGATACCGATTGCGAGAACGAATAGTGCGCCAACGGCACCGAGCTCGAACCAGACCTGCAGGAAATTGTTGTGGGAATGAAGCCCGAGCCGTCGCGGGACAATATGTCCGGGAAGCCGCTCCTGGGTTTTCTTGATCTCTTTGCCAAGGACGCGGGTTGAGCGAATCCCAATGCCGAAGAGCGGGGAATTGATCGCTTTTTCGCCCGTGAATCCCCAAATAATCATCCGATCGCGGAAGCTTGGCGCGATCCATTCAGACTCATACAAGCCTGCCTGGTAAGGAGCGACGGCAAGCGGAAGCGCGAGTCCGACCGCAACGCACCATGCGCTCAGCAAAGTCCAGTGCATGAGACCCGACCAGGCGCGGGCAACGAAGAATGTGGCCGCGCTCAAGACAAGCGCTGCCTGTGATGTTTGACTTTCTCCAACAAAGATCGTGTATGCGGCGGCCAGTGCGATGAAACAGGCGAAAGCAGCCCCGAGCTTTGGCCGGACATAGTTTATGGCGAGATACAGGATCGGCCAGAGAAGAAGCATACGGAACGAGTGAATCCGGTTCAAAGCGGCAGATGCAATCTCTATGACAGCATTGTCATGCGGTTTCCGGAACTCGGATTGTGGAAGCTCAACCAAGCGACCGTTCTCCATGACTAGGACGCTGATGGTTTTGTCTCCAGGACGGATAAGCGGAAACGCCGAGTAGAGCGATCGGCCAATAATGTGCTCTGTCGAAAACTCGATGCAGGTAATTGCTGAGCCTATAACGGCGCCGATCAGGGCAAAGAGTGCAGCACTCTCTAATGCTTCTCGAGACTGCAATGTAAACGCACGCGAGACAATCAGGGTCAGAATGATCATCAACAGAACGAAAACTGCTTTTCCGAGGGCGACAGAAGGAACCTGCGACCACAGGGAGTTTAGGAAGAGGTATCCGGCAAATCCGAACAGTGCCGCGAGGAGCCAGCGTTCTTCATGCCCCTTCAGCGAGCTGCGCAGGTCTCTCTCCACGAATAGAAAGAAGAACAGTGAAAGGGCGCCTAGAAGAAATGGAAAACCGACGTTTTGGCGCGGCATCTGTGGCACCAGGAACAGGATGAACATCGCCGCGGACTGAAGTGCCAGGTGCCAGGTTTTCGCACCGCGATACGGTGCTGCAGTTTTCGATGTGCTCATGGCTGGCTGCGGTTGAGTATGCTGTGTTTGGTGCGACGGGAAAGGACGCCATGCGTTCCTTACACATGGCAATTGACTGGAACTCATAGTCTCTTGGCGCTTGCGCTGCAATGAAACTCACGTATGAACGTCTGTATAGTGAAAAATGGTCGCGGAACATGTGTGGAATAGCCGGATTTTTCGATGCGCGCGGCCGTTCACCCAACACTGGGGAACGGGTTGCCCGGTCGATGACCGATACGCTCATTCACCGCGGACCCGACGATGGTGGTGTGTGGTTTGACGGTAGTTCGGGGATTGCGCTCGGAAATCGCAGACTCGCTATCATCGATTTATCGAAGGCAGGTCATCAGCCTTTTGTGTCTTCGTGTGGTCAGTTCGTATTGGCCTACAATGGTGAAGTTTACAACGCCGTAGAACTCAGAGCCGATCTTGAAGCGTCCGGCCGAAAATTTCGCGGGCATTCCGATACCGAAGCAATTGTTGAGGCCTGCGCAGTGTGGGGGGTCGAAGGGACACTCGATCGGCTAATCGGTATGTTCGCTTTCGCATTGTGGGATAAGCGCGAAAAACGCCTTACGCTCGCCCGCGACCGGATCGGGATCAAGCCGCTTTACTGGTCTTTTTCTGATGGTCTTCTGCTGTTCGGCTCTGAGCTGAAGGCTCTGAAAGCCCATCCTGATTTCAAATCCGAAATCGACCGAAACGCTGTTGCTTCGTATCTGCGCCACACGTTTGTTCCAGCGCCTCACACGATCTATCGCGGCGTCAGCAAACTTGAACCTGGGAAGCTTCTCATTTTGGAGCGAGGCGGTGAGCCTAAGGTTGAATCCTATTGGTCGCTTGACGACAGGGTGCAGGCCGGGATGTCAAAGGCCTTCTCGGGAAACGAGGCGGAGGCATGTGATGCGCTCGACACCTTGCTGAGGGATGCAGTCTCAAGGCGTATGATATCGGACGTGCCGCTCGGTGCGTTTCTGTCCGGCGGAATTGACTCGTCAACTGTGGTAGCCCTCATGCAGGCGCAGTCGAGCCAGCCGGTCCGTACTTATTCCATTGGCTTTACCCAGGAAGGCTTTAACGAAGCCCATGACGCGGCAGCGATAGCCAGTCATCTGGGGACTGAACACACCGAACTTTATGCCACACCGGAAGAGGCACGTGAGGTTATTCCATCGCTCCCGGAATATTACGATGAGCCTTTTGCGGATTCTTCGCAAATACCGACATTCCTGGTATCCCGGCTAACGAAACAGCACGTCACGGTCGCTCTGTCCGGCGATGGCGGCGATGAACTGTTCGGTGGCTACACGCGTTATTTTACCGCCGACAAATTCGACTGGCCGCTGTTCGAAAGCCCTTGTGTGGCACGCTGCTCGGCGGCGGGCGCAATCCGCACCCTGTCACCGGGCGCCTGGAACAGAATTGCCAAACTGGTGCCCGGCAAGTTTCGCCCGGTACAGTTTGGCCAGAAACTACATAAGCTTGCCGATTGCATTGGCGGAGGACGTGACAAGTTTTACCGTCGGCTTATTAGCCATTGGAATTCGCCAGAACAGCTTGTCTCTGGCGCGAGCGAGTATAAGACGGTGGTCTGGGATGCAGATGTGAATGAGCGCATTCCTGACTTTGTCTCTCGGATGCAGTATTTCGATACAGCGACCTACCTGCCGGATGACATTCTCACCAAAGTAGATAGGGCCAGCATGGCAGTGTCGTTGGAAGTGCGGGTGCCGATTCTTGACCATCGCGTGGTTGAATTTGCCTGGACCTTGCCGCGCGCGATGAAGGTCAAGGACGGAAAGGGAAAACGTATCCTGAGGCAGGTGTTGCAGCGCTATGTTCCTCCAAGCCTGATCAAGAGGCAGAAAATGGGATTTGCAGTGCCCATTGATGAATGGTTGCGCGGACCTCTGAAGGAGTGGGCGTCCGATTTGCTTTCACCAGATGCGCTCAAGAAGAATGGCCTTATTGATCCTGAACTGGTGCAGCAGGTTTGGGACGAGCATCTCAGTGGCGCGAAGTCGTGGCCCCTGCCGATATGGAGCGTGTTAATGCTGCAATCCTGGTGCGATGCACAAAAAATCAAAGCTTGAAGCAAAGATCAGATCTGCGCGCCCATGAAAATTTGCCAACTCTGCAATCTCGATTTTACGCTCTACCACTTTCTCCTGCCATTGATGCGTGGCATGCGGGACGCGGGCCACGAAGTGGTGGGGGTGTGCTCTGAAGGGCCGTTTGCCGATAAAGTCAGGAGTGAAGGATTCCGGGTCGAGACTATTACCATTGAACGCAGTTTCAATGTCTTCAGGCATCTGCGTGCCGCGCGTGAGCTCACGCGCATGTTTCGCCGCGAGCAGTTCGACATCGTGCATGTGCACAATCCCGTTGCGGCGCTTGTCGGGCGTCTGGCGGCGTGGCGAGCTGGTGTTTCATGCATCGCCTACACTGCGCACGGATTCTATTTCCATGAACAGATGCCTCTGCCCAAGCGAGCG
>DEIT01000170.1 GCA_002352635.1 Hyphomicrobiaceae bacterium UBA2767
GGAGGAGCCGTCCACAGCATCAGGAGCGGACGTCGAGTTGCAGTGCTAACCGAGTCGGCGCACTCTTTTTTCTTGTTGTTCCAGATGCGTGCTCTGCAACGAACGGGCAATGATCTGTTACGCGCTACTTCGGCCTTTATCGCTTGCTGGTTTTGCCTTGGGCATGGACTGGACTTCCCTTGCCAGCGTACTTAGACCGAAGTCGTCGAGGATCGCATAGACGGCCGGGACCACGAACAGCACAAGGACGGTCGAGGCCAGCAGGCCGAAGGCCAGGCTGGTAACCAGAGGAATCAGGATCTGTGCCTGAAGGCTTGTTTCCAACAGGAGCGGCAGGAGACCGACAATGGTCGTTATGGACGTCAGAAAAATTGCGCGAAAACGGGCTCGAGCGGCCTTCGGCGCCGCTTCCGCCACCGTGGCGCCGGCCCGGTGGTGGTCCTTGATGAAGTTGACGAGCAAGATAGAGTCGTTAACCAGAACACCTGCGAGCGCCGTGAAGCCGAGCATGCTCGGCAAAGTGAAATCGAGCCCCATGACGATATGGCCGGCAACCGCGCCAATGAAGGCGAAGGGGATGACGATCATGACGACAACCGGCTCGACATAGCTACGAAACTGAAAACTCAGAATGAGGAATAGGCCAACCACACCGAGCATGAACCCGCTTATCATGGAAACCTGTGTGGTTTGGGCTTCCTTGTCCTGACCCTCCACGGTCAGATTGACGCCGGGATGCCGTTTCAGGAAGTCCGGTATGAACCGGGTTCGCGTGTCGGAAATGATCTCGTTGGCGTTGGCGACCCGCACGTCTACATCGCCTTGAATGGTAACTGTGCGCACCCCGTCAACGCGATTGATCCTGGCGAATCCCCTTGATTCCTCCAGCGTTGCAACGGCGGTGATTGGTACTCTGTCGCCATCGGGAGTAGAGATGGTGAAATTGTCGAGATCGGACATGCTGTCTCTGTTGTTGACGGACAGCCGGACGTCGATCTCGAAGGATTCCGGGCCGACCTGGATTTCATCGACCGTCGTGCCGAAAAAGGCCGTGCGCAATTGATCGGCAACGCTGCGTGCATCGAGTCCAAGACTCTTCGCCCCTTCCTTCAGGCGGACGCTGATTTCCGGTTTGCCGGGGCGCAGATCGTCGGTCAGGTCATGGACGCCCACATAGCGGTGCAGCCAGTCCTGCAAATCGAGCGACGCTCTTTTCAAGGACGTCAGGTCGGCGCCCTTTAGGCGCAGATCGATCGCCCGACCCGCCGGGCCGACCACCGGTTCGGTGAACTTGATGGCGATCACATCGGAAACATCGCCGATCTCCTCGCGCCACAACGCCAGAATCTCGTCGTTTGACGTGGAGCGGACATCGGCGCTCAGAAGGTCGGCACCGACCGTCGCCACATGGGTCCCACTCTCATAGGCGTCCTCGTTCTTGTTGAAGCTGATTATGACATTCCTGAGCAAGGCCTGCCCATCGGGCTGCGACGTCGTCAACTTCTTATCGACGCGCCCAAGCGCGGTAGCCACGCGATCCACCACTGCTTCGGTACGGCTCAACGGCGTGCCCTGCGGCAACAGAATTCTCGCCTCCAGCGTATCGCCGTCAAGATCCGGAAAGGCGGAAAATTTCAGCAATCCTCCGGCAATGGTGGCAATGGCAAGAAACAGAGCACCGATCGCGCAACCGAATGTCAGATAGCGCCACTTTACGGTCGTATCGACTGCACGGCCAACATGGTTTTCGCGAATCAAAGCGATCGTACGCTCTATCCAGGCTTGGACCGGAGAGGGCGACTTCTCTGCATGGCGCAGGGAATGGCTGAGATGGTTGGGCAGAATGAGGAATGCCTCAACCAGTGAGACCGAAAGAACGCACAACATAACGACAGGTACGACTTTTAAGATGGCACCCAGGTCACCTTTCAAGAAGGCAAGCGATCCGAAGATGCACACCGTTGTCGCAAACGAGGAAAGGACGCCTGGCAAGACCTGGCGTGTGCCGTCTACCGCCGCGTCCAGTCGCGTTTTGCCGCTGTGGCGCTGGGTAGCAATGTTCTCGGAGATGACGATGGCGTCATCCATGAGCAGACCGACCACGATCAACAGACCCACCATGGTCAGCATGTTGATCGAGTAACCGAACAGGATCATCAGCGCGATTGCTCCGAGGAAAGACACCGGAAGTCCCATGGCAATCCAGAAGGAGTAACGCAGGCCAAAGAATGCCCACATGGCCAGGAACACGAGCACCAGCCCCTGTGCGCCGTTCGTTAGTAAGAGGTTGAGTCGGTCACGTACGATCGATGACACGTCATTGGTAACAACGAGGTCGACACGTGGTGGCGCGGCCTGTTTTTCGTGTGCAACAAAGGACTTGATCGCGTCGATCACCTTGAGCGTGTCTTCGTTTTCCGTCTTGGTCACACGTAAAAGGGCCGCCGGTTTGCCATTAAAGAGGATCTTCTCCTCGTCGAGATCGAAGCGGTCGGTAATAGTGGCGATATCACCCAGCCTGATCTGTCCCCCCTGTGCTCCCGACACCACGATCAGATCGAAAAACTCATGCACTTTCTTGCGCTCATCGGCAAAACGCACCAGGACCTGGCCTTCCGCGGCCTCTATGTTTCCGGCAGGCAAGTCGACGCTTTGGCGGCGGATGGCATCGGCGATGTCGGTGATGCCAAGGCCGAACTGGCGCAGTGTCGCATCTTCAAGTTCAATTCGGATTTGATGATCGGAAAAGCCGGTAATCTCGACCTTCGGAATGCCGCCCCAGCGCAGCATTCTTTCCTTCACCTCTTCCGCGTAGGCTTTGAGTTCTGGACGCTGATCCGCTCCGGTGACGGCGACCGATGCGACGAAATCAGTACGCCCCAACTGCTTGACAATGGGATCCTCGACTTCGTCGGGGAAGTCGTCAATGGCGTCAATTTCGGTTTTCACATCGGAGAAGAAGCGGTCGAGATTGCCGCCCTCGACCATTTCGATAACGGCCGTGGCTGTGTTTTCACGAGCCTCGCATTCTACCTCCGTCACGTTGTCGACACCGTCAACTGCGTCTTCAAGGCGACGGCAGATGGTTTCTTCGACGTCTTCCGGCTTGGCTCCGGGATAGGCGACCGTGATCTGGACCTGCCGGGGCTCAACCCGCGGAAGTGTTTCGCGCAGCAATTGCGGCGTGGCATAAAGACCGGCCGCCAGAAAGCCGATCATCAACAAGTTAGCGATTGTCGGATGGGTCGCGAAAAAACGGATCACCTGACCGCCCTTTTTGCAGCCGCCTTGCCGGCGATCTTCTCAGCTAAGCCGGTGTCGATCGTGGTTTTGAGACCCATGCCGGGAATGGCCGGACTGAGATCGCTTACAACCACCTTTTCGCCCGGTTTTAGTCCACTGGAAACTACGGCCAGATCACCTTGCACCAGACCCGTTGTCACCGGTCTGACCTCAAGCCGGCTATCACCATTGGCGATATAGAGCCTTCCGGCGTGCAAGGCAGAGCGGGGCACGATGATCTTTCCAGGCAGTGGTTTGGTGCGCAGTTCCACTTCGACGAACATGCCTTTGACCAGTGGCGGGCGGCGGCCGGGAACAGCGCGTGCATAGTTATTGTCGACGGAAACAATTGCACCAACCGTTCTGGTCTTGGGATCCACCGTGTCGCTGATCCGCACGACCTTACCCTGCCATTCCACGTCCTTGTCGTCGAAGCGCAGCCGTATAATCGCGTGCAAGCCAAATTTTTCCGCAAAGTCTGAGACTGTCTTGCGGGTTACGCCTGAGCCAGTACTTTTCCCCACCATCGTGTCGATAAGTTTACGGAAATGCGACTGGGGTATCTGCGCCTCGACCTCGGCGGTTTGCATGCCATCCAACGATCCCAGCACAGTACCGACACCCACATATTGCGTGACTTCAACCTTCGTCTCGGCGATACGACCATCGAACGGCAACTTAATGCTGGTGCGCTGCAGATCGAGTTTGGCGGTCTCCAGTTGAGTCCGGTACACGGCGTTTTGTTCTTCTTGCGCGACCTGTTGGGCAGGCAACAGCTTCAGATTGTTCCTAAGGTCCTGAACCTTCATGGTTTGCGCCAGCAGGTCGCTCTGTTCTTGGTCGACCGTGGCTTGTGCCGCCGTGCCCCGCTCGAACAATTTGCGCACACGCTCAAGTTCTTGGCTCTTTATTTCAAGCGACCTTTCTTCGATCTTGAGCGAATTGCGAGCGTTCTCCTCCGCAACGATCAGCTCCTTGAGCTTCGCTTCGCCGGAACGGACGTTGGCACCAGCCTGCTTGATTGCGATTGTATAGTCGGCTGGCGAAATCCGAATGATTTCAGTGCCGGACCTGAGGATCGCTCCATTCTTGAAGTCGGGATGCACATAGTCGACCCGGCCCTTGACCTGGGCGACGGCGTCCCAGACGCGCCCCGGCTTCACCGAGCCATAGCCCACGGCCTTGGGGACGATCTCTGATTCCACGGCCTCGATTACCCGAACATGCCGTATCCGCTCCGCCGGCGGCGTTTGTTCGGGAGGTTTCTTGAAGGCGAACTGGTAGACTAGAACAGCTGCCCCCAAGATAACCGGAGGAAAAATAAGCAATTTGCGCTTCAGTGAGGAGTCCATCCTCGTTTCCATTTCTACTTATGTGTAACAGCCGGGATCCGCTGCCCAGGCGAAGCCGGAACGTCAGCACGACAGATCAGGAATCAATTGGTCCGGGCCTGAGTTGAGATGGAAACCGGCCTTCCCAATCATTGATCTGGCACAGTCAAAACAGGTGTCGGGATCATAGGCATCAGCATCCTCGATGTGACGCTGGACCCGACGGAAGACCCGGCCCATGTTGAGTGGTATGTGCATCACACTTCTGGTGGTCGCGCGGATGAATTCCTTCTTTTCAAAATGTAACTCCTGCTCCTCTCAACCTTCCGGATTGAATTTTGGGCAGCAGCCAGCGGTGTTGACGCTGTCATCGTAATGAGGAAGGGCATTTGTTTGCATCTGAACTTCCTTCATTTGATGGCGTCAGATCATGGACCTTTGGCGCCGACACGCTTTGATCCTTGTCAATCGCGGGACTTGAACGAGCGGACTGATTGACGACCACTTAGGGTCAGGAGCTGACGTACCGAGTCGCATGAGTCGGGGTCTGCTTATCCAACCAAGGCACACATGAATCTGTGAGGTCGGAATCGTTCGCCTCAACATGAAGCCGCCCCGCATCGTTCAGATTGATACTCTGCACCAACAATGACTTCAGCCCAGCTGACGCCCCATGGAATAGAACTCATCATTGGGGCGCATTGAAGTGAAGTTAGCCATTCGGTTGCTGAGACCAAAGAAAGCGGTAATGCCGGCAATGTCCCAGATGTCCTCGTCGCTGAAATCGTGGCGGCGCAAGGTTTCGAAGTCATCGCCAGAAATCGACCTGGAATCGTTGGATATTTTCATGGCGAAATCCAACATGGCCATCTGCCTCGACGTAATGTCCGACTTCCGGTAGTTCACTGCTACTTGGTCGGCGACAAAGGCATTCTCGGCCCGGATGCGCAAAATCGCACCATGGGCCACTACGCAGTAGAGACAGCCGTTATCGTTGGAGGTCGCGACAATGATCATTTCCATCTCGGCCTTGGTGAGACCACTTTCTTTCTCCATCAGCGCGTCGTGATAGGCAAAGAAGGCGCGGAACTCGTCGGGGCGATGGGCCAGGACCAAGAACACGTTAGGCACGAAGCCTGCCTTCTCTTGGACCGCCAAGATCTTCTCTTTGATGTCTTCGGGCAGCTCGTTGATATCCGGCACGGGATAGCGGCTTTGGTTCGGGGTACTCATCCAATGTCTCCTCTTCCAGATTCCTTGTCACTCCAGGTAGGGGACAAATCTGATCCAACGCTACTTGGTTATCGCGGGTGTTTCACCTGCGATTGCCAGAGGTGTAAAGCCCCCTTTTCATGGGACAGTTCTTGATAGAGTTTCAGGCAGTGGCGGATGCATGCCGAGGGCCTGATGCGGACGGACATGATTGTACTGCTGAAGCCACTGGTTGATCACGATCTGGGCCTGTTTGGTCGTTGAGGCAGTGAACTTGCCGGTGGTCGCAGCAGGTGGCATCGGCGATGGCAGAGGGATGGCGGCAGCGGTGTTCCGCGAAAGCGTCTCAACCTTGGCAATCGAATAATTAAGGCGTTCCCACTCTACGCAGGATTTTCCTCCAGTGGTCTGGAGTGGACCTTTGAATAGCGCTCTGGTGGCCTGCTTGTTCCAAAAAACTCAGAAATTCAGCAAATCAGAACGCAATACCGTTCAATAGGCTGAAATCCGGAAAGTGTAACCGGAGGGTAACCGAGCGGTTCCTTGTCCACTTCGCCGCCAAAAGCGGACACAAATGCACTCAGGCTGGTCAATGAGCCAAGTCGTCGTGTCAATTTCAATCGTTCGACCTTACCCTTGGATAGGACTGATTTAGTTCTTCATAATTCACCCAATCGGATACGGCACGAATCAGGCTTTGACTTTGTCCTTGGGCGAGAACATCT
>DEIT01000115.1:0-1328 GCA_002352635.1 Hyphomicrobiaceae bacterium UBA2767
GGTATTCTGCTGCTCCACCGACGTATTGATGGATGTGGTGTAGTTGCTGATCGAGGCCATGCTCTGGGAGATTGCCTCGATCGCGCCTACCGCTTCGCCGGTTGACGACTGGATTTCCGCTATCTGCGACGATATTTCCTCCGTCGCTGTAGCGGTCTGATTGGCGAGCGTCTTCACCTCGGCAGCAACCACAGCAAACCCCTTGCCAGCATCGCCGGCTCGCGCCGCCTCGATGGTGGCGTTAAGGGCGAGCAAATTGGTCTGCTCGGCGATGCCCTGGATCAGGGTGACGGTGTCGCCGATCTTGTTGGCGGCGGACGCGAGACTGGAGACCTTGTCAGTCGTCGACCTGACGTTGTCGCCGGCCTCGATAACAACGCCCGCTGCTTCTTCGACCTGGCGTGTGATTTCGGAAATGGCGCTGGAAAGCTCTTCTGTCGCAGCTGCCACGGTTTGCACGCTGCCATAGGCTTCCTGAGATGCGCCGGTCGCGCCGCTGGCCTTGTCGGTGGTGTCCTCGGCAATACCGGTCAGCAGTTGGGCGGTGGACTGCATCTCGTCCACATTGCCCGATACGGACTTGAGGAGTTCGCCGACGGCAACGCGGAATTCGGAAACAAGCTGATCGATGCGTTGCTGGCGTTTCGATCGCTCGAGCTGATCCTTCTCGCTTTCATCCGCCAGCCGGATACGCTCGCGCGCATTTTCGCGGAACACCTCGACTGCGCGCGCCATGTCGCCGATTTCGTCCTTGCTTGTAGATGGCGGGAAGTTGGTTTCGATGTCGCCTTCCGCAAGCCGTTGCATGTTGACGATCAGCCTTTCCAGCCGGACCGTCAATCCGCGATGAACCACGAACAGGGCAATGAAGATGGCGATGATAAGCGATACAAAACCGACGCCGTTCATCGTGAGTTGGCTTGTGGCGATGAGTTTGTGCACCTGACCCGCGCTATCCTGAGCCTGTTTCCGCTGCGCGACGATCATGGAGTCGATCGAGCTGCTCAGCTGGTTTGTCAGGAAGAACATCTCATCGATGATTGTTTTCGACTTGGCTGCCGCCCCCAGTTCATCGCGCCGGTCGGCGAGCAGACCACTCGTTGGATCGGTGAAGGCAATGATCACAAATAATTTCGCAGTGAGATTAGCGTCACCTAGCGTGCCGATGGCCTTTTCAAACCGCGCGGCCAGTCCGTTGATGCGGTCCTGCAAAGGGATGATGCTGTTCTCATCTTCCGTCAGTGCGCCGTTGACCATGAGGGCGACGAGTTGATGAAGCGTTGAATCGGCCTCAAGAGCGGCTTTCAGTTTGGCGAGATGATCGCCTA
>DEIT01000115.1:1407-9005 GCA_002352635.1 Hyphomicrobiaceae bacterium UBA2767
ACTGTGCTCGCGAAACAGCTCGGCGAGATTTTCCGTTCGGCGCTTGCCGGCTGCAAGGCGCGCGCGCGTCGATTCATTCAGCTGGGTAAGGCTTGCCTCAAGCGCACTTTCGCTTGATTGCAGATCATTGGTTTCTGCCGAACCCGGATTTTCTTTCAGTAGGTTTTCGGTGCTCGCCTTGACGGTCTCGACGATTTTTCTCAGATCGCCGAAAGCGCTTGAACGGTCAAATTCATCCTGGGCCTTCGAAATCTCGACAGCAGCCGTCGCAATTTTATTGCTCTGCACCGCCAGCTTGGAACCGTCGGCAACCGCTGCAATTCGCTTCTGTGCCAGTTCATCAAAGTTTGAGCGAATGCTCGATAGCGAGAGCACACCCGTTCCCGCCGAAACGATAGTCAGTACCGCAAGCACGCAGAGTGCGATCAGAAGCTTGTAACGGATGGCAATTGATGTACCCAATCCGGCGAACATGCTGCGGCCATTCAATGCCAGCGCGCTGGAGCTTTTAATCTTTTTGGCAGGTGCTTCGGTTTCCTTCGACATTCGACTTGATCCTTATTCAAAAAATCGACTGGGCGTGCGGATGTGCGCTGCTGAACCAACGTCTCTACATGGTTAGTTTCGCAACGGGCCGGAACGTGCCGTCAGCATTGATTTGGGTCATGAACACCTGGTCCATGCCCTGATTGTCCTCGGGTCCGAATTTCAGCGTAATGCCGCCGAGATCGTAAGTGCCGATCTTCCAGATGGTCTTCATGAACTTCTCGCGCGTGATATCGCCTTTCATATTTTTCAGCGTCATCACCGCAAGCTTGCCGACCATATAACCCTCAAGTGAAACGAAACCCGGCTCAGACTTCGTGTCGAACGCCTTGAGGGCAGCCTGGTATTCTTTCACAAGGGGAATGGACGTTTCCCAGGGGAAGGGTACGACCTGAGAAATGATCACGTCTTTGCCGTCGGGACCAAGCTCCTCGGCCAGCGCCTTGGAGCCTACAAAGGAGATGTTCACAAAAGTCGGATTGAAATCGATTGATCGAGCCACTTTGATGAAGGTCGCGATGGGCTTGTAGGCGCCCACCATCACCACGGCTTCAGGGCGCTTGCGGCGGATGTCGATCAGTGCCGTCTTTACGGCTATCGTGTTGCGCGTGTAGGTGCCCTTGGCAACCAGGGCCATCTTGCGCCGCTGTAGTGCCTGGGTAACACCTTTCAGGCCCACTCGCCCAAAGGCGTCGTCCTGATAAAGCAACGCAATGCGCGTGTAGCCCAGATCCTCGGTGAGATGCTTTATCCAGGTCTCGGTTTCAGCCGCATAGGTTGCTCGAACGTTTGCGACATTACCGAGTGTATGATCGCGCAAAAAGCTCGCCCCCGTAAAGGGCCCAACAAACGGCACCTTGGCTTTGGTTGCGATCGGCTGGGTCGCCTTGGAGGTCGGGGTGCCCACAGGGCCGATGAGCGCGAAAACTTTGTCGTCGTCAATCAGCTGCTTTACAGCGTCGATGGAGGCGTCGGGCTCGTAGCTGTCGTTGTAGCTCTTCAGCTCAAGTTTGCGGCCGTTGACACCACCATCGCCATTGGCTTCTGTGAATGCAGCACGAATTCCCAGTTGCATTCCTGTACCAAGTGCGGCTGCTGGACCTTCAAGCGCCGCTGCCTGCCCGAAGAGAATTTTGTCGGATGTCACACCGTTTTCGGCGGATGTGGAAATATGGCTTAGTATCACCGCAATTGTCGAAAACGCGGCAGTAGTCAGGTGTCTCTGAATAGTGGAACGCATTATGTATCTCGCAGGTTGAATCCTCTGGAGACACATTGATTTAGCGGCGTAAACAAAACATTTCCGATAGCAAGTAAATCGCATAATAAACGCAAATAATACGCATTATTAAATCTTCGGTTGAAGTGATTTTGTAGAATCAATTTTTGGTTGTGTTTATTTTAGGTCTGCTATCACATTTCCCTAGGTCGGGATTGCCTCTGGACATTAGAATAGGTGGATTGCATGCCCCGATTCGACAGGCTGACGCTGCAGTGCGGAAGTGTGTTTTGCCAGGTCTCATCCACAGAACGGTCTGCGCACCCTTAAATTCCGCATCGCCATGCCTTAGATATACAAAAGGAAATCGTCCCGGTCCGGACCGTGGATTTGTCTTGGAGGCCCTATATGCTCGGTTTTGACATTTTCGTTTTCGTTGTCGTCGCTGTTATCGTTCTGACGATCATTTCCGGGGTGAAAACCGTGCCCCAAGGTTATCAGTACACGATTGAGCGATTTGGGCGGTTTACGCGCTCGTTGACCCCCGGGCTGGGGCTGATTGTTCCCTTCATTGATCGCATCGGCGCGAAGATGAACATGATGGAGCAGGTGCTTAGTGTGCCGAGCCAGGAGGTCATTACCAAAGATAATGCCATGGTGCAGGTGGACGGCGTGACCTTTTACCAAGTGCTCGACGCAGCACAGGCGAGTTATGAGGTCAACAATCTGGAGCATGCGATCCTCAATCTCACCATGACAAATATCCGTACCGTCATGGGTTCCATGGACCTGGACGAACTGCTGTCCAAGCGCGACGAGATCAATCACCGGTTGCTTGCGGTTGTCGACGAAGCGACCAGAGGATGGGGTGTGAAAGTTACGCGTATCGAGATTAAGGATATCAATCCGCCGCGCGATCTCGTTGACTCCATGGCGCGGCAAATGAAGGCGGAACGTGAAAAACGCTCTGAAATCCTGCTTGCAGAGGGTTTGCGGCAAGCGGAGATCCTGAAAGCTGAAGGCGAGAAGCAGGGGGAAATTCTCGCTGCTGAAGGCCGCCGCGAAGCGGCGTTCCGTGATGCTGAAGCGCGTGAACGCGAGGCGGAAGCCGAGGCCAAGGCAACTGAGATGGTATCTACCGCAATTGCCAGCGGAAATGTTCAGGCAATCAATTACTTCGTCGCCAATAATTATGTCGACGCACTGAAGGAATTGGCCAAGGCGCCCAACCAGAAAGTTCTGATGCTGCCGATTGAAGCCTCCTCGGTTATCGGTTCTATCGCTGGCCTGGCTGAAATAAGTCGTGAAGCCTTCAAGGATGATTCAGGTGGTTCGACGCGCGCTCCGCGCGGCTCGGTTCCAAAGACCTGAGGCGGTGGAGAAACTAGATGAATGAGGTTTCCTCGATTTTCATAGCGCTTGGTCCCTGGAACTGGCTGATCCTAGGCGGACTGCTACTCGCGCTGGAACTGGCCGCACCGGGAATTTTCCTGATCTGGTTCGGCATGGCGGCGGGGCTCGTTGGCCTGCTGGCGTTGATGTTCGACATGTCCTGGCAGTGGCAGTTGGTTCTGTTTGGCGTGCTTTCGGTGGTGGCAGTAGTCATCGCGCGCAAATATCTTCGCGTTGGCGATGATCCAAAAGGCCGCCCGCTGCTCAATCGCCGGGCTGAGCAATATGTGGGCAAGACTTACGTCGTGGCGGAAGCCATCGAGAACGGCACGGGCAAGATTCGGGTTGGCGATACCCTGTGGCGTGCCGAAGGTCCTGATGCCAAGCAGGGTGCGCGCGTGACCGTTACCGGTGCGGATGGCATCACGCTCCTCGTTGAGCCGAACAAAGGTTAGCGAGCGATAAAATCCAGCGCCTGTTAGCGCCGCGATGACGCCCGTTCCGGTTTGTGATTCACCGGGAAAGGCGGTTCTTCCGACATGACCAGGATTGAAATGCGCCGGTTTGAGGCGAGAAATGGGTCCTCCGGGAACAGCGGTTCTGCATCTGCGCGTCCGGCGATTGAGTGGAAGCGATCATGCGGCAGACCACTCTCGGACAGGATGCGCCGTGCGGCCTTGGCGCGGTCAGCTGACAGATCCCAAAGCGAGTAGCCCGGTTTGGTGTAGAGTCGCGACGCGTCGGTGTGACCTGTAATCTGAATGCGATTGGGCAGACCCTTCAGAACAGGGCCCATTTTTGCCAGCACGTTGCGCGCGCGATCGAAAGGGCGCGCCGACCCTTGTGGAAACATGGACCGTCCCTCCTGGTCGATGAGCTGGATGTGCAGTCCTTCCGGCGTTTCCTCGACCAACAGATTATCAGAGAGTTCGGTAATCTCGGGAAGCTCCCGCCATGCCTGACGAAGCGACGCAGCGGCAACCGCGAACTGCCGCGGGCGCTCTATTTCGGTGCGTTCGATATCGTAGGTATTGGCTTCCGGCCCTTGATTACGACGCTGGTCATGACGTTCGTTGGCATATTCGGAGTCGTTTTTATTGGGTACCGGGGTCACGTGCTTGACGTAGTCACGCACCGGGGAACCTTCGCGCTCGACCATACCGGCCTTGCGCTCCACATATTTGATGCCGAACGCCTCACGCATGGAGCCGGCCACGACCTGCAGCTTTTCCTTGTCCTGGATCGAGAAGGAAATGATCAGAACGAAGAAACACACCAAAATCGACATCAGATCTGCGAAAGTGATAAGCCAATCCGGGAGGCCGGCATCCTGAGTTTTGCGTTTCGTTGCCATTTATCGTCTTACCGTTCGCACCGCATGGGTGGCTTACGCTGGCGCGGGGGCTGCAGCGGTTTGAGCCGCGGCCATTTGTGCGCGTGCTTTATCCGGCAGGTAGGCCACCAGCATTTCCCGGATAAGATTTGGGTTCTTGCCGGCAGCGAGTTGCATCACCCCGTCGATCGTGAGGGTTGCACTCACTTCCGTGATTTTGCCCTTGGTCGAGAGCTTGTCAGAAATGGGCAGTGCGATCAGGTTGGCGATAACCGCGCCATACAACGTTGTCAGCAAGGCAACGGCCATGGCCGGGCCGATGGTGGACGGATCCTCCATGTTGCTGAGCATCTGCACCAGGCCGACGATTGTCCCGATCATTCCGAAAGCGGGCGCCGCGTCACCGATCGCCTTGTAGATACGCTGACCTTCGTCGAGCCGTTCCAATGTCTGGTCGCGTTCCAGTTCGAGTGATTCCTGAATGAATTCCGGATCGTACCCGTCAGCGACATACTGCGCGCCCTTTTTCAGGAACGGGTCGTCGATTTCCATGTTGTCGAGAGCCAGGGGGCCATCGCGCCGCACGATTTCGGCAAGGCTGGCGATCTTATCGATCATGTCCTTGGGTTCGGATGTCTTGTGGGTGAAGGCAACTTTGCCGCCTAGCACCAGTGCTTGAAAGACGTTTTTTAGGGGAAAGCGGATGACCGTTGCAGCAAATCCACCACCGACAACGATGAGCATGGACGGCACGTTGACAAAGGTGCCGACATCGCCGCCGATCAGAATGGCGATCGCCACCACGGTGCCCCCGGCAAGAATGCCGGCAATTGTTGCAATATCCATACTTCCCCCGAACGCTCCTGGTTCCCGGCGCCGCCGGTCGTAGAAGATCCCTGACTGTTCGAAGTAAGTTTAAGGGCGAACACCCTAACTATTCGCTAAACGACGATGGTTTCCGATATTCTAAATTTAGAAAATTTCGCAACTATTCGTTTACCATAATTATTTTGGAAATATATTCGTCAATAATAGTGAAACTTACACCAGTAAATAATGGTTATTGTTTCATTAAATGGGTGGTGAACTCTGCTATCGGTCGTTCTGCACTGAGATAGGCATAAGAATATGCTGCTATACGATTTCCCGACTTGGCGCAGGCAAAACAGGGAAGTTGGGCCGGTCTGCCGCGAAATGACGGCTATCGCTTTCTACTCTGATGATTCCCAGAAAAACCGCGGGATATAGCGTGTCTTCTGGGCCCAATCAGGTGGCGTCTTCTGCTTTGATTCTTTTGATTTTTCAGTTTTGTTTTTCTTCAATAGCTTCACGCCATTGTCGTCTTGTTTTCTCGGTGCCGAAGCAGATTTTTCTGCAAACGACTTCTTGCGCTGCTTTTTTTGATCTTTTCCCGACGCGTTCCGCTTCTTCTTTTTTGATTTGTTACTCATTTCCACTCCACCCGCAACGTTACCAGGCTATCAAGACCAATCGTAGCGTACAGGAGAATTCGCCGGGGATGTGAGGTAAATTTCGTCGCAACTTCGCGGGATTGCGGCACTCAGAATGCTCTCGGACCCAAGTGTCGCGCCGTTAGTACTCGTTTTCATCCCGGTTTTTGCGGAAGGGACGGGAAACTGTATTTGAGGCGGCGCGAGCACCATCCATGGTGACGCGTGCTGCGGTGCCGGCGGCTTTAGCGGTGGTCTTCACGGTTTGCGAAACGACAGTCGTTGCCGCGCTCGCCATGCAGCCGGCCAGGAAGGAGGCGATCAGGCAAAGCGCCAGCCCCCTCAAGACGAGACGGTCAAGTGAACTCCCGAAATTCATATCATCCCCATCAGGCGTATTGCCCCCAGCATTCCGGCAGGAATCCAGTATCGGACCGGACTGATTAATGAGGATTTAAGGCAGCAGCGTGGTGTTGGTCAGGCAACGCCTGATCGCAGCAGGTCGTGCACATGAACGAGGCCGACGGGTTTTCCATCTTCGACCACGAAAAGAGCGGTGATGCTTTTGGAATTAATGACTTCGAGAGCGGCACTGGCAAGCGTATCGGGCGCCACCGTTTTCGGACTGCCCGTCATAATATCGCCGGTGCGTGCCGCGTGCAGTTCAGGACCCATGTGGCGGCGCAGGTCGCCATCGGTGATGATCCCCGCAAGGCGGCCATTCTCGTCAAGAACACCGAGGCATCCGAGGCTTTTCTCGGTCATCGTGACCAGCGCCTCCCCCATCGATGTATCCATGTCCGCAAGAGGGAGTTCTGACGCCGTGTGCATGATGTCGGAGACAAATTTCAGGCTGGCGCCGAGCTGTCCGCCCGGATGCAGTACTTTGAAATCCCGCGCTGAAAACCCCTTGCTCTCAAGCAGTGCGATGGCAAGGCAATCCCCCAACACCAGTTGCATAAGCGTGGAGGTTGTCGGGGCGAGCCCGTGCGGGCAGGCCTCCTTCGATTGAGGCAGTGCAAGTGTCACTTTCGATGCATTGGCGAGCGTGCTGTCGGCGCGCGAGGTAACCGAAATGATCGGCACGGCGAACCTGCCCGCATAGGTGATCAGACTGGAAAACTCTGCCGTTTCGCCGGACCATGAGAAGGCCAGCAGCACATCGTCGCTCGTGACCATGCCGAGATCGCCATGACTGGCTTCGCTCGGATGGACAAAGAACGCCGGCGTGCCGGTCGAAGCGAGCGTTGCCGCCACTTTCTGGGCAATATGACCGCTTTTACCCATGCCGCTTACAATTACGCGACCTGATGCGGATCGAATGAGTTCGACCGCGCCGGCAAACCCTTCAGACAGCCCATCGGCGAGCGCCGCCTCAAGCGCACGCAATCCGTCGCTTTCCAGCTCGAGTGTCCGCTGCGCCGACTCAAGGAGCCGGCGTGTCTGATGTCCAGTGGATAGTTTTGAGGTTTTGTCCCGTACGGTAACCGGCATAGATGCTGAAACCCGTTTACGCGCGATTGAATCAGTGCCGCACCATAGGTCCTCGGGGGATGCGATGCGAGTCGGTTTTGTGACGCAGGCACCTGCTGTGGAGAGGCAATCGTTGGATTTATGGTAAACGCCTCCTTAACCGTGTCTCCCTTACTGTTTCACC
>DEIT01000097.1:0-2790 GCA_002352635.1 Hyphomicrobiaceae bacterium UBA2767
AAAGATAGATTTCTGTGTTGATTGGGTTCTCGCGCCGCCAGCAGTATCCAAGATTGCAAATCATTTAAAATGCATCAATCAAAGCTGACCGAATAAACAGCCACCACCTCTTCAAAAGTAGATAATGATTTGACACTGTTGGATGTTCTTTGATTTCTGACTGCACGGAAATTGCACGGACATACGTTTAAACATTTGATTTATATGAATAGTTTGTCCAGTCTATCATGGGCGCAACGGAGAAACGCCGGGCCACTTTTATGAGCTGTGGGGAATTCACGTCCATAGTCGCAGTCCATACATAGCCAGCCGTAGCCATGTCAAACTGGCCTTGGGTTTAGGTGCACACGTAGCGCACACGAAAACGGCAACCGTCACCAAGCTTCCATTCGGTAACTGGCGTGCGCAAATAAGGCGCAAGGGACGCTATGCGTCGGACTCCTTTCGCCGTCGGCGCTGCGATAGTGATCTTCGATTCGCCCGCGGAGTTCAGACTTCCGCTTCGCGGTTGTAGATATCTTCGTAGCGGACGATGTCGTCCTCATTGAGATAGCTGCCGGACTGAACCTCGATAAGCAAAGCTGGAATCTGCCCCGGGTTTTCCAATCTATGAGTGGCACCGATCGGAATGTAGGTCGACTCGTTTTCGGTGAGCAGAAACTCCTTTTCACCAACCGTAACCCTGGCTGTTCCCGACACGACGACCCAATGCTCGGCGCGATGGTGATGGCTCTGGAGCGAGAGCTTCTCGCCCGGCTTGACCATCAGACATTTCACCTGAAAACGCTCGCCTCGCTCCAGGCCTTCGAACCAGCCCCAGGGCCGGTGAACGCGCCGATGATAGACAACCGAATTACGGTTATGGGCCTTGCGCTCCTCAACAACCTGACTGACCTCGTCCGCGTTCTCCTTTGACGTAACCAGGATCGCGTCTTTGGTCGCGACGGCAATAACATTTTCCAGCCCGACAATGGAAAGAGACGCTCCATCCGTGCTGTGGCCATAGCAATTGCGGCTTTTGTGGAACGAGACGTCGCCATTAAACGTATTGGCATCCTCACGCCGTTCGGCGTACTCCGCAACGGCGGTCCAGGAACCCAGATTGCTCCAGCCCGTTGCCAGCGGAATACAGCAGACATTCTGTGACTTCTCCATAATGGCATGGTCGAGAGAGATGTCTTCACTGCCTGCGTAGGCAGTGTCGTCGAGACGAAGGAAATCCAGATCACGGCGTGCCTTGGCCAGGGCTTCCTGGCAGACAGCAAGCATTTCGGGCATGTGTTCCCCGAATGCCTCGATCATGCTGCGAGCCGAAAACAGGAAGATGCCAACATTCCAGTAGTAATTGCCATTCGTTAGATATTCCTCGGCCTTCTCCTTTGTCGGCTTTTTGGCAAAACGGTTCACCTCCAGCACATCCCCTCTTGCCGTGCCGGTTTCGATATAGCTGTAACTGGCATGCGGGCATTGCGGCCGAACACCGAAGGTCACGAACTTGCCTTCGCGTGCCACCGCGGTGCCCTTGAGTACGCAATCGCGAAACGCTTCCGAATCCTTGATAATGTGATCGGAGGGAAGAAGCAGTACTAAGCCCTCCTCGTCCTCGGCCGCGATCAACAGAGATGCGACAAGCACAGCAGGCGCCGTGTTGCGACCGACCGGTTCCAGGACAATCTTGTCATTGTCAATGCCGGTCCGTTGGAGCTGCTCCGCGATCATGAACCGGTGGTCGGCATTCCCCAGTATGATCGGAGGCGCGAAAAAAGCATCATTCACCCGCATACAGGTTTGCTGAAACAGCGTTGGACCGCCGAAAATATCGAGGAACTGCTTGGGATAGGCTGTCCGCGATAGCGGCCAGAGACGTGTACCGCGACCACCCGACAAGATGGCGGGGTGAATTGCTTTGTCTTTCATACTCTAACCCACTGACACGGCACAGCAATGCTGGAGTGCTGCGCCCATTGAACCGTTACGCATTTCTCCGGGCTGATCGATAATTACAAGTTGGGAGCATAGCAGGTTTTTCACCTTGGGCCTCCATTTGGCATGTTCTGCATTGACGGCCAACGGTGCGCCGTTATCTGATTTCCGTAGCGAATAAGCGGCACCTGCGCCACACTTTCCGCTACCGCCCCTCGGCTCCGCTCCGGTCTCTAAAGTTGTCCTCCGGCCGGATTGCAACAAAACTAGCCATGCAATCGACGGCAGTCACGGCCAATCGGTAAGCTCATGTCAAGTAAGTTGGACCCGGCTTTGTCCGACCGATTTCGAAACACTGCTAGAGAAGATATTTGGTCTGTATTGCGACTACGCGGCGTTCACCGTCGTTCCGCGTAACCTGTCATGACGACGATGCCAAGCACGATGCAGACGGCCAGCATCACCGGGAAAAGGAGAATCCAGACAGAAATGTAGGCAGCAGCCGCAAGAATTCCGTTTTTTGCAACAAGCCCGAAAATGAATGCAGCACCCACGTGCGCACTCGCGAGCAACAGCACAGAAACAAGCAGGACGACCAGTCCCGCGACGGTTAACAGAACAGGCTCCAACTAACTCGCCCCCCTCCATTGACGCCCTATTGGACGCGTTGCCGTCTGGCGACGCGTGCCCATGTTTGTGCAAGTTGCCATTTTGCGCATCGGACACACCGTTATTTGTGCAGGCAACCGTTTAAGGTGCCGTAAATTGGTCATTTGAGTGGATGCCCCCGCCCGGAAACGTCGCCCCTCAGACACACCGTTATTTGTGCACGCAACCGTTCAAGGTGCCGGAAATTGGCCGTTTAAG
>DEIT01000097.1:2836-51472 GCA_002352635.1 Hyphomicrobiaceae bacterium UBA2767
AGCCAATAGCTCAAAAATTATCCTTGCGCTATCCTAGGCGGGCATCGCCGGCCAGAGCAGAGATCCAATACCATGGCTTTCTATTCGGCCATGGGGCCACGAAATGTGGCAACGCCCTGACATACGCTACGGAGGTGGACCCCCGGCACCGAGGTGTATTGTGCTTGCCACGCGCACGGCCGTCGGTATTGCAGTGCGGTATCGTGCAGACGTTCCTCGGGAAAAAGGTGACGCCATGAGGTTTGCTTTGGCACAGGGAGAGCGCAGAGCCGATCAGGAGCATATGACCTCAGCAGCGATTGCCAGCCCAGCCCAATCCCGGATTTGTCTATTAATGCATAACCCATCATCTATTCCAGGTGACCTCGTTCGCCTCTGAGCCTGCCAAAAGTCTCGATATCATCTGCCGCGCTCGATAAATTCGGGTGATTGACATGCCCGTGGCTGCCAACAACCGGGAGCGAAATCCGGACACGCGGGTCGACAGCGCGATACGGACAATCTCGGCAGCTGGAGAAACCGCTACCAGAAACGAGCGCAGGAGCCAGCGCGGCCCGCCGAAGCGCTTTTTCGACCACTCCAGATAATCGTGATCGATATGTCGATCCCATTTCTGATACAGCTCTGTTAACGACTCTCTCGCCGGGTGATAAACAATCATATCCGGCACAAAATCAATCTGATAACCGAGCCTCTTAGCACGCCGTCCCCAATCTCGATCTTCAGCATATTGCAGGCCAGCGAAAGGACCAATCGCTTCAAAAACTGCGCGCGTCACCGCTAGATTTCCAGTTCCGGAAAAGCCGTGTCGCCGGATGTATTCTTCCTGCCGATACGCAAAAATACTCTCATACGCTTCGAGCATTGTTGGCCGGCCCGGTTTGCGCACGGCGATACGCACGTCACCGCCAACGATGCTGCGGCCCCGCCCTGAAAAATGTTTCGCTATTGTCGGTAGCCAATTCGGGTCAGCGATACAATCCGCGTCGATAAAAGCCAGCACCTTGCCATGCGACCCCGCCACACCAAAATTGCGCGCAGGACCGGGACCAGCGACTTTTTCCCGCTCCAGCGTCACGCCCTCAAATTCCCTTGAAACCCAGGATGGCAGTTCGCGGGATCCATTGTCGACAACAACGATCTCAACCGATTTCAGGGCGTTGGCCTGATCTGCCAATGACTGGAGGCATCGACGCAAACTATCCGCCTGATTGAGATGTGGGATGATCACGCTGATTGAGGGATGCGGCGCACTCGACATGAACTAGCACTCAACGGACTTGCGCCGTGCCAGCGAACAGGCGTTGAAGCAACCCCATAATTCAAGAGTCATGGCGACAGACCTAACCTACCTCGGTGACAAGCGGCCAATTGCACCCACTGGCAGCACATTCGTCAGATTTGACCATAATAATCAACGAGATATCTGGATGGCATCTTGTTGAGTACTGCGCCCGCAATATTCGCTTTCATACGCTCCAACTTCTTGGACGTGCGTTTCAGGTCTTTGATGGTTGTTTCGTTCCACTCGGCGATCAGGACAACGCAGTCAGAGAGATTACTCCATACGACCGCGTCAGCGACTGGAAGCACAGGCGGACCGTCCAATATAATGAGATCGTAGTGTTTGCGCAGATCGACTAGAAACGCCCTCATGGTTTCGTGAGCGCACACATTGAAAACGCTGTCATGGCCGGGAGAGTCCAGGGGAATTACGTCGAGTCCCTCATCGTCAAGTTTGACCGTAATGCCCGTCAGGTCAGCCTTGGTCATTTTTTTCTTGCCGGCGATCTTCTGAAGCACTTCGAACACATCCTTTTTCGGTGTGCGGCCCGTGAACGACAAATCCATCGGATGGCGGGTATCGCTGTTGATCAGGACCGTACGAACGCCGGCCCTGGCTGCATTCGATGCCAGAGCGAACGATATTGACGATTTCCCTACACCTCCCAACGCGGATGCCAGCAACACGACTTGTGTCGATTTCGTCTCATCTTCGAAGGCCAAAGCTGTTCGCAGTTGACTGATGCCTTCTTCATATACGTTCAAATTTCGCAATACCCGATACGTGCTGGCATTGTGACCTAAGCCAGCAGTGCCCTGCGCCCCTGCCTGGCTCTTTGGCAATTTTGGGAGCAGCGAAATTACCGGCAGGCCTGCGGCATTTTCAATTTGCTCAGCGGACTTTATCCGCGTGTCAAAAACCTCGAGACAAAAGGCGCTTGATATGCCCGCAGATGTTGCACCGAAGACAACCAGAAAAGCCCATATCATTGTCTTTGGGCCCGATGGCTCTTCTGGTTTGACTGCTTCAGAAACCACCCGGAAATCCGAGCTTCGCAGTTGCTTGTATTCAGCGGTCTCTCTGTAACGAGAAAGGAACGCGTCATAGAGCGCCTTGACAGATGATGCTTCACGCTCCAGTTCGTGCAGCTTGACCATTGCCTTTTCCGCTGCCTTTGACTTTGCTTTCAGCGCATCAATTTTTTCATCGAGACGTTTCTCGTTGGCTACTGCCGCTTCATAGACGTCCTTCAGCTGACTTGTGACCCGCGCCCCTTCAGCATTGAGCTGTTTCACTAGGTCGCGCGTCTCGGCATTCACCTTGCGTACTTCCGGATGGTTATTGCCAAACCTCGTCCGCAGCTCCGCGTGTTTCCTCCTGGAATTTGCCAGTTGATCTCGCAACTTGCCAAATAGACTCGCACCGCCATTGGCAGTCTGATCGGCAATCACAACTTCGCTGGCACGCGCCTCTTTGGCCCGCTCGTAGTTGTCGTGGGCCTTCACTGTTGCCGTCGCAGCCACCCGGAGTTCCGTATGCAACTCCCTGAGTTGCTCGGCATAAGGCGTTGTGCCCTCGGTATCGAGAAGCCCGTAGGCGTTCTTGTATTCACTGACGCGATTGTCCGCAGCTTTGACCTCTCCACGAATTTTTACCAGGCGTTCGTTCAGCCAAACGTTGGCACGCTTCGCAGCTTCGAAGCGGCTATCAAGTTGGTTGTTAAGATACGAGGTAGCGACCTCATTGGCTATGGTTGCCACGAGATCGGGATCAGTTCCGGTATACGAAATTGTCACAATCAGAGATGTTTGGTCGGCCTGTACGTCCAATCCATCCGCAATCCGTTCAGCAGCGTGAGCGATCAGCTGGCGACCTGTAGCCTGCTTTTGCTCTGTGGTCGATCTTTCGAGATACGCCTCAGCCAGATTCTTGAGGCCGATAAATCCCAGCCCTGATATCAACGCTCCCTTGAGCCGCTTTTTGAATACGGTTTGAGGTGCGCCGGCAAGAAAAGCCTTGTTGTGTTGAAGCTCGAGCCTTTGTACCGCCTTTTCCAGTATATGGGCGGACTGCATGATCTGTACTTCGGAAGCGACCGTTGAAAACCGGTCGGTCAAAGGTGACAATACCGATTTCGAAGAAATAATCATGTTTTCGCGTGGATCGAAAACAAGAACGGTACTCGATGTGAAGGAATGCGGATAATATTTTAGGAATATTACGAGCCCTAGCAATCCCACAATGATCGGTGTAAGGACTACAAACGGGCGACGCCATAACCCCCAAAGGCCTTGCACGATGTCAATATTATCTTGATTTTGTTGATTGGTAGACGCCGACATGTATATACTCCACTTACTTTACTCAATTTATATAGTTCTATACCTCCAATAATCAGCATAAAAACATCAACCAGATCAAAATCGATACTGCACCAAAACTGTCCACAAATAAAAACATGTGGAAAAAACATATAATATTTCTGAAACAAATAAATAAAATTCAGATCAAAACGGCTGCTTCGGATTGAGACTAGGTTATCTTGGAAAATTTACAAATTACAGATAACTTACATGGTTTGCATTCCGTAACATCTCAAGCCTAGACAGGGCCACCCTTCAGGCAGGTGCAATTTCGGTGAAGCACCACATCAGATCAAACGTATAATATCAGCTACTTTGGGTTGCCGCCACCCGATATAATCAACCTCGGTAAACACAGTTACCCGGTCGAAAAGACGCGATAGCGGTGGGCCAGCCATGTCGCGCGGCGCGAGTTTCGGCACATCGTTACTTGTGCTTATTGCCTGGCAAGTCTGATTTGCACGGCCTGCAACTGAAGCGCCTGCCCGGTGGTACCCGCCATTTGGCTTGCCCAGTCCGACCAGCCTCGGTTCTCGATATGCGCCCGATTGGTGACGATCCAACCGGGACAATCCTCCAGCCTAATTTCCAAGGCTTCCGCTCGACGGGACTCGTCAGTTGTTCCAGCAGCGTCGCCTGACCATGCCCATGGCAACCACCCCTTCTCTGCGACATGCATGCGATAAGAGAGCTTGCAGCTGGGCGGCAAACCGTCAGTCCAGATCTTGATTGATTCCAAACGTCTGTGCTGACCGGTTGTCCCGGCAGTACCACCCTGGCAGGTTCGCGGCAACCACCCTGCCTTGTGCACGTATGCCTGATAAAAAATGCTCGCGACGCCGCAATCCTCTGGAGGTGCAGGTTGATTGGGAGCATCACATTTTGACGACCGCAGGGAGAAGCCAGCCCATCCCGATCTCCAAATACACTTTGCGGTGGCAGAAATTGCATCTGCGGCCACGACGTCAATATCCAAATCGTTGTTTCTGGTGCAGCAATATTCGCCGGCCATGGCAACCTTGGAAGGTGCCAAAAGCGCCAGAAGACTGATCAAGCAATAGCGCTTGAAAGAGGTTGTGCTGCCTGCAGAAAATCGTGGTTTTGGGAAAATCGAAACGGCAATATTCCGACAATAGAAACACGCGATGGTGCCAATCATATCTGCGACAAATACCATTCGTGCCTGCCTTAGCATGTCCAGAAATTTGTCTTGTGTGGTATCTTTCTTGGTTCGAACTCGATTGGAAGCGTTCCACGGCGCGCATGGCAAAAACCCGCTGCGACGCTACGCTCATGGGCCACCGAGAATCACCAGCCTCGGCTTCTTTTGACCACTATGCCAATGCAGATCGGTCAAAAGCAACGCTGGACGCGATAAGCGGCGCAGTGGTTAGTCTGTAAAATGTCGGCGGCCAAACCCGTCGAACACGCGCCCACACTTAGAAGGAGTCGCAACCAAATCCGGAATCTCGAAAGTCTCCCTCGAAGGTCGCTGGGAGCCTCCACGTTCTTAGAATTAGAATATGCGCTCACCAACGTAGATGCTGTCACCAGGAAAAACGGGCTCTAGCATAGATGCTCCGAACGTCACGGGCCCATTATGCTCTTCGCGGGTGATGCGTATCCGCCTCTTGCTGGCGTAGATTGAATAGCCGCCCGCAACCGCGACCGCCTTCTCGATAACCATGCCGGCAACGAATGGGTATTGCCCCGGATTCTTGACTTCCCCCAAAATGTAGAATGGCCGGTATACAACCACTTCCATTGAAAGCCGCGGCTCCTTCAGAATATCTTTGGACCGGAGCCGATCCACAATAATCCGTTCGACTTGCTGTGTCGTACGATGGCTGACTTTAACTGAACCAACCAGAGGCACCGAAATGCGCCCTGACGCATCAACGATATACACATCTGAAAGCTGTGGCTGATCATACAGACGCAACCGCACCTGATCGCCAGGACCAAGACGGTATTGTGTCAGCAGATATCCCGTGACCGGCGCATTTCGTGGATGAGGCCCGCATCCCAAAAGCATCAGAACAGTCGCTAACGCGATTGAGCGAAGCCAAACTTTCATCGGACCGTAATTCCCTATAATCCGGCGAATACCGGTTAATCGGCCGTATTCGCACAAACGCCAGAATTCTAAGTTCGCCCCCCTGTCCTGGCGATGGTCCTTTATATGGCCACCCGCAACGTGATGGCGCCGCCATGGGACTTTAACACGACATTAGATTATCTTGTAGAGTCGCGTAGCGCGATAGCTGGCGACATGCAAACGCACGAGGGCCTCAGCCAGAAAATTTCTGCAACTGTGTGTTGTATTTGCACCATATCGCATTTTTCTGCATCTGGTGCGCCAAGACATCATCAGATTTACTGCTTGAATAGCCAACAAAAAATAGCATGGTACACACTCAAGTGGACCAAGTGTAGCATAAGTGCACCAGTCGCTAGCTTGTTAGGGTTTCGCGATTCGTATAAAAATTGCAACAGTGATTCTGACAATTGTGTACAACGCGGTGGGCGCCGGACAATACATACACAATGGCGGTTAACGCTGGCTAGTTCCGAAATCTTAAGGTCTTTTGGCTGCGAAAGAGGTGAAAGGCCGGCAAAATGCTAGGAAGGTTCCTGCCGCAATTGGGGTGGTGCCTCGGAGTGTTCAAGAATCCGGGTCGAGTATTGCCCTCACGGCTGATTTTTCTGACATGCTTGATGGCATGCTTCCTTGGCATGGCTAGCCACCCTTCCTTGGGCGAAGAGATTCTGCCGCTTCCCACAAAACTTGAAACTGGTGGCCGCGGTGTCAAATATGGAACGATCAAGCTCTTCCCTCGCGTTTCAACGGGCATACTTTACGACTCCAATATCTTCCTTCGAGAAGTCGACGTTGTCAGCGACATTGTCTACGTTGCCTCGACCGGCATTGTCGCAACCAAGGTCCGCCCCAGGACAACGTCGACATTCGCGATTGACAGCTACTTTGCAGAGTATCAGGACAACAAGGATGACTCATTTGCCGACGTGGCTGGCTTATATGGCTTAGAGCATTCGATTACGCCATGGCTGGAAATTTCTGCCGAAACCGGAATAGCACGTGTCCATGAAAGACGGGGTCTGCGCGACGATGACACTCCGGATTTGGCAGCCGAACCCTTGGTGGAAGTGATTTATAATGCCGGAAGCATATTGGATTTCACGTTTCAGCGTTCCGAGCTCCAACTTGGGGCCAACTACACGAAAACCGATTACAGCGACGTACAATTGATCGACGGCACAACTGCCGATCAGGATTTTCGCGACGAGCATAGGTTCGGTTTGGATTCCAATTTCCAGTATGACGTTTCCCGCTATGTGAGCCTCATCAACACTGCCCGCATAGAGGAAACGGAGGTTCGAGGCGGAGATGGAGGACCTGACCGGGATGCGATGCGCTACACAGTCAGAAAGGGCGCAAAGCTCAATCTCTCACCCAAATTCTCGGCACAATTTACCGCCGGTTTTCTTCTGGAGGACTTCGAAGATCCCACACTGGGGACATCCAGCTGGTTGCCGACTTACGAAGGAATCGTGATCTGGAATCCGAACCGACTTCTCAATATCCGGCTCGGAGTATTGATCGGCGAAGCCGGAGTCGACTTTGAGGAAGGCTTTGGTTCTTCAGTTTTCAACGAATTTAGCGGTCAGATCATTTACACGCCAAACAGACGACTGACGCTCACATTCGACGCTGATTACAGGGAAGAAACGGAGGATGATCCCGGATTGGGGGACGGCAGAAATTTCGACACGATACTGCTCAACGGCGCGGTGGAATACCGCACGAGTCGAAATTTCGCACTAAGACTGGAGCATCGCCATGAGGAGCGAATTTCATCCGACGTACTGGATAGTTTCAAGACGGATATTGTACAATTCTCACTTGTAGCGGAAAGATGAAAGCGTGGCTTTGCTCTCGGGCATGAGCGCTATAGTCTCCAATTGAAGGAAGGCCAGCTGATCGCCACGACACGCCTTACCTTATTAGCGAAGGGAGTTTGTATAAGGTGGTATTTGCCATGCGCTGGTCAGGGCGATGACATGTAGTATGATCATTTCCTCAAATTCATCAACGCGGCGCCAGACACACCAACGCTAAGCATATGGTACAACCATACAGACAATCGAATCGGGAGCCGAAGGCCATGTTTGGAAACAAGCTCTTTTTTGCGCGGGTCTTTGGTGAAACACCTCGCGCTCTGGCAAGGTTAGGCAAAAAGACCGGTGTCCTGGCGGTTATGCTTCTAGCCCAATTAGCTTTGCAAGGTGCTAATTCTGCCGAGTATTACGTCAATCCGGGACCAGAGCCGGGTCTTGGAGACGGCACCAAGAATTCTCCCTGGAGTTCGGTTTCGCGTGCCTTTGAGGCAAATGTGCTGCGACCGGGAGATACGCTCCTTCTCGGAACCGGTTACTACGGCAAGCTCGACCTTGTCGCGTCTCATTACGTTGGCCCAGTAACAATATCGGGCACAGCTGGCCAAACCGCGAAATTCAGCCAGATATCAATCAAGGACAGTTCCAATATTGTCATAAAGAACCTCGATATCAGCCTAGGCAACGGCGATGCAAACAGCCAGGGTCCAGTTGTCGTTCTGGACGAAACAGCGACTGATATTATCCTTGAAAACAGCAAAATCTCATCGGCTCCGGATACATCAGACTGGTCTGCCGATGATTGGCAAGCCAATGCGGTAGACGGCATCGTTGCCCGAGGTGAAAAGATCACGTTACGCAGCAATATCATTCGCAATGTGCACGACGGAATTTCGATCGATGCGGCGAACTCGCTGGTTGAGGAGAATGTCGTTGAGAACTTTTCGGGAAACGGAATCAAGAGTTTTGGTGCCCACACGGTGATTCAAAACAATGTAGTGCGCAACTGTGTTGATGTCGGGAACGGCTCCCGTGCGGGCTTTATGTCATGGTCGCGCGGCAGCGAAGGCGAAGTCGGTAAAGGTCAGGTCGTCGGCGGTGTATTGCGGGGCAATCAAATTCTGAACGTTGAAGATGGCGACCATCCGCTTCGTTGCTCACTGCAAGGTATCGCGATGTTTGACGGCATATACAAAGATTGGCTCATCGAAAACAACATCATCGTTGTCGACAATTGGAACGGTATCGTTGTCATGGGCGCGGACAATGTGCGTATCTGGCATAACACGGTTCTGGACCCAGACAGAAAATCACCTGGGCCTGCCTCGATCCAGATCCAGCCGCACAAGGATGGCACACCGCCAAAGGCGAGCATGATTCTAAATAATCTCGCGGATAACTATAACGACCCTCAAAATGGCGTAACGACTGCAGGCAATATGACCGTGACATCGCTGGATCAGCTTTTTGTCGAACCGGCGAGAGGCGATTTTCGTCTGCGATCAGGAAGTCTTGCAATAAATGCCGGGGTTACGCGCGGTTACTTGGCCCTTCTGGGCATTGGGTTCCCGGCATTGCCAGCCTCTGATATTGCCGACGTCACGCGGCCAAACGGGACATGGTACGATGTCGGCGCCTATGAGTTTCGGCCAGAACAATAGCTATCACTGGCAGACAACATCTTATCTGGCAATTTGCCATTCTTAGACAAGATAGCCCTGTACAGACTGTCATATTCACTGGCGGTTTTGTCCAAATTCCATGACGTCAGGACAATGTCCCGGGCCTGCTGACCTGCAGCAGGCAGATTCTGGTCAGACAAGGCCGCAGAGATGGTTCGGCCCATTTCTGTCGGACCTGTTCCGGCAACAATTCTTATCGCGTCGACGTCGCGTCGTAGCGCCTTCAGGGAAGGCAAATCGAAACACACGACAGGCGTTCCTGCTGCGAGTGATTCCAAGGCCACCATCCCGAATCCCTCGACTCTGGATGGAAACACCGTTATGTCAGCAGCCGCCAGCAAGGATGGCACATCACGTCGTTCGCCAAGAAAACGAATTTTCGAATTCAAACTCAGATCGCCTACCTTCCGCTCCAGCGTCTGGCGTTCGGGTCCATCTCCAACGATGCCCAAGATGGCGTCGGGCCAGCGATCAATTACGGTCATCATCGCCTCCGGAAGCGTGTCAACATTCTTGCTCGTGTGAAGGCGGCTGACAGACAGTATGAGCGGGCCGCCCCGCGACAAACTGCCCGTAATTTCTTCGCGGATGCGCATGATCTGCTCGGGATCAGGTTGCCGAAATTCGCGAGCATCTACGCCCCAATGGATTACACGCTCGTCAACTTTCGATCCACTCGTCGATTGCCGCAGAACCGGCCTCCATGCTTCAAGGACGGCGTCAGACACGGCAACGACGCTCACAAGTTTGCCCCTCGCCAGCCACCAGTCCAGCTTGAACGAGCCCAATTCCAAAAAGCTGCGCAATAAGGAGCGAAGAGACCGGCGCCTGGGGCCGAAAACCGGAAGCATTCCGTGCAAGGTCGTCACTTCTGGAATGTGCAATCGAGACGACAGGATGTGACCTGCTATCTTGTCGACCATCGTGCCGTGTGTGTGCAAAATGGAGATGTCGTTTTCGACAGCGACGTTCTCCAGCCGCCGCAAGGCCTGCCTGAAATTCCGAATACCGGTCATTCCCGCATCGATGACGGGAATTTCGGCCTGCTTGAACTGTTGCGACATGGTTCCGCCTGGCCTGCACGCTGCTATCATCACGCCACATCCTTTTTTGCGAAGGTGTACCGCCAGACGCAGAACCATCATCTGGCCACCACCGACGGTTAGATCAGGCAACAGGTGCAATACGCGGTAGTCTGTCATTCGCTATCTCGCCGACGGCGTGATTCCAGGACGAGCTTGACAACCGAAGTGGCGCCTCTTAAGGCCGGAAGGCCCCAGAATGTTGCGACAACCACAACGCCGAAACCCAACTGAAACAGCATGCCGATACTCTCCGCTTCCATCCACGCGTATCCCAGAACGATAAGTGTACAACTGATAGCAAGAAGAAAAGCGGTTCTGTACTCTGTCCAACCAATAGCCGGGATATGTTTCACCAGAAGGATTCGATAGAGCACCGGGGCTATTGCCTCACCGGCTGCAAAGCCCCACAGGGCCGGTATCACGACGTTGCCATCCGAGCTCATCAGAAGAATAGCCGAGGGAACAAAGACAATGTAACCTGATACCTTCGCGAGGTTCACCAGAACGAGATATTGGGGATAACCCAGGGCAAACAAGGCGTTCGCAGGCGGGATCGCCGCGATCCTGAACCACTGCGACGCCGCAATTGGCACGAGCATCGCCGCTGCCTCATGCCACCGCGGGTCCAAGAGAAGGTCAATCGCATGTGGTCCGAACGCCACAAGACCGCTGACGGCGAGCGCCCCCATGGTCAGGACGGCATACTCGACCTGTGCATAGACGGAAGGTAGATGGGCTTTTGTGTGCACGGACTTGCTAAACGTCGGAAATACCGCATTTCCACCCACGGCAACAAGCAGGCGGAAAGGCAGCCCCCCAACCATTGCGGCGATATAGAAAACACCCAGAACATCGATCGGTACCAAACGCCCCAAAGCAAGACGGTCGGCATTGTCGGCCAACCATCCCAGTGGCGTGTTTAGAAGAATCCAAATTCCAAACCCGAAAATTGCCCGCGCGGCGTCTGCATGCCAGCCGAATTTCGGCCGATACGCAGACTTCATACCGTGGCTGATCACAAGAAGCGTGAGGCTTGTGATCAAAGTCCCAGCAATAAGCGCCCACACACTCCGCGTCCACCATGCAAGGATGAGCATGGTAGAAACCGCCGTTACCTGAGCGACCAGATCGATGGTGACCCATCGCCTCAACTGAAGGCGGCGCTGCAGGAGCGGAAGGGCTGGTGAGGTAAACCCGGCGAATATCAAACTGGCGGCGCCGACGGGTATGAGGATATTCAAATCCGGCTGAGAATAGAAGTCAGAGATGAACGGCGCAGCTGCAACGCAAATCACCCAGAGAAGGAAACCTCGCGCAACCTGCAGAGTCCAAGCGGTGTCGAGAAAAGATTGCTCGTCGCCGCGACGGTTCTGAATGATGCTGGCGTTGGCGCCGAAGTCGGAAAACATGGCCAGGCCCTGCACAAATGTATTAAGGAGCAGGAACAAGCCAAACGCTTCCGGCGGCAACAATCGTGTCAGAACGAGATGCCCAACGACGCGTAGACTCTCTGAAGCAGCCCGGCCACCGGTCGTCCATGCCATGTTCACGCCAAACCGCGCTTCGCCGTGTTTGTCGTGATCAGCCATCTGTGCGCACGTTTGTGTTTGTAGACGCTGCGACAGTTACAGAATCAAAAATCTCGTAGGGTCCCAAGAGGCGCTCGATGAAGTCGCCATTGCGCAGCGTCCTCAGGGTTGGTGCGTTGGGCGCCTCCGGTAATCCGTGCATTTGGGATACATGCTTTGCTAGGGCATCATTCTTCGCATCGGCCACGTCGGACACGTCCACCCAGGCCCGGCAACCGAAAAGCCAGCTCATGGCCCAAAACATATCCCTGGCGCGACGTGCTACCCGACGCAAAACACCGCCGCCTGGGCCGAGCCGCACGAAAGGCCAGCGATCCCAGCACCAGACGGAATACTCCAGGACTGTCGCTTGCATTTGGAGTCTGTCGAGCGCAGCGGTCGTCGCGCACCATGCTGCCTTATGATCACTCGGCGGCTCCATCCGGTGCGGCACGAAAAACTGTCCGGCGCGGTGCCGTGCAAAAAGATCGGAAAGATTTGTTACGCATGCGTCGATCTGATCCTTCAAGGCACCATCGGTCAGGCCGAGAAAAAAGACCCGGTCGGTAGTGACATTGAGTGCCCGGCAAGCACGGATCGCTTCGTCTCTGCGACGCGTTGCCAATTCTTTGGCCGACAGCGCATCCGGGTGAGAGCCCTCGCCATCGGTCAGGAAAACGACGCGGACCTCGGCGCCGAGCCGACGCTTCCGCAGGATGGTTCCGCCGCAACCAAGTACTTCATCGTCGGGGTGTGGCGCTACGATCCAGGCATCCTCGCCGAGGAACCGGTCGAAAGATTGCCGACGCCGACGCTGAAACCAGAGCAACGCCGCGCTAAGAATCCGACGCAACCATGCCTCCGAAGCCAATTCCCGTGGCGGATCAGACTTGTCCGGTACCAACAGAGCCTCCTACAGGGGGGCGATGAAAATGGAGCCGAATTCAACCAGGCAATTATACGCGATCAGACCTACTGCATATTCTCCACCCGGCAGTGGCGCACCCTCACGGTCCTCGGTCACGACCCAATCTGCAGGCTCAGAGTCTCCTGCCTTCCACCATTTGAGACGTTGCTGGATATAGGGTTTACCATCTCCGGCATACCGTCTGACTTCGATCACGACGTTGTATTCCGTGTCAGGGACGACTTCCAGATCCCTGTAAGATCCAACCCACACCGGTTTTGACTTGTTATAGCGATATGAGATTTCGTTTCCTGCGCCGCCCGGCTTGCTCCAATACCACGCCAGAGCAAAACTCCAGCCCTCCCGTGGCTTTTTATTCACAACACCCGGATGGCCACCCCAGAGAGACAGGATACCGAAACCGAACTCGTGAGCGCCGGCACGAATACGGTCAAGGATGTGCCCACGATATACAATCGTCGTTTCAATACGGCGATTGATTGGAAATGCGCCGGTCGCAAGAGCAATCCGATCGTAAGCCTCGAAGCCGGGTTTAGGACGAACATATGTACCATTTTTGCGCTTGATTGTCTCCCAATGGCCATCCTGAATCTCTAACGGAGTCACTGACCAGTCGATCTTGAGAGGTAATGATGGGCGGCGGTCGTCGTAGTTAAAGGAGCGAACCAGTCGCTGCGAGCGGCCCATCCAGTCGCTTGTCTTAATCACCACCTCGTTGCGCCCTAGCTTGAGCTTGTCGACGGGAATTTCGATGATGAAGTCTGGCCACTTGGCCCTTGGCCATCCCTGGCGTACTGGCTCATCAGGACCATCATTGAGTTGCCAGACAGGTGGCCAGGAAAGCCGGTGATGACGGCCCCCAATATTTGCAGTGAGTTCTTCCGTGCGCCTCGGATAGGTTTCCGAAACATGGGATATCTCGATCAATGGCGAACTGATAGTCCAAATAACCAGGACGCCAACGATTAGAACGAAGATCGCCAGCGACCCCCGAAATATCAATCGCCTCGCCGACGCGCCAATTTGCATATAGCGACGAATGGTATTGGCGAATGTGCTTTTTACCATTTAGACAGCGGCCGAAATTGCCATTGGATCTGCGGGCGACAAACCACACCATTGCGGCAGGAGCGACCTGGCCCGTGTGGAGAGTACAGCATTGGCACGTCGCACGGCACGAATGCGAGATATCTGCGCATTATTCTCACCTTAAGTACCGCAAGCACTAAGAGGCAAGTCTGACCCACAGTAAGGAAATCAGAGCCTCCTCTGGTTCATTCGAACCAACACATTTCAAGTTAACCAATGGCCCCCGAAATACAACTAGAAAGCGAAGGCCATATTCAGGTGCTGGTGTATATGCAAAAGCTGTATTCTCAGCAAAACACTCGATCGAAGAAAAGCATCGATACGGCCAATCAAATTTACTGTGTCGGACTAGGAACGCTACCGGTCTATTTATGAAGGGCGGATCTGACGGCGTCGTTGCGCCAGACATGGATTGGCTTAAACTTGCTCCAGGCGATCGAAACGATATCAAGATCGCCGTCACCATCAAGGTCAACTGCGCGCGCGCCCAGGTGGCTTTCTGCACCTTCGCCCACCATTTGTTCGATGAAATGTCCCGCGCCCAGGTTGTTCCAGATTGACGTGCGCAATTTGCCGTAGTGCTCGCCCATAACAATATCCATATCTCCGTCGGCGTCCATGTCGGCCACCGCCAGGCTATTAAGGGAGCCACGCGAGGTGATCTTCTGTCTTTCCCATCCCCTGTTACCCAGCGCCTCCGGCTGGCGCCACCAAAAAGATTCCGCGCCTTGGGGTTCACCATTTTCCTCGCTCACTACGACATCGACCCTGCCATCGCCGTCAAAGTCAGCAGCGCCGACCCGGTCGGGGAAAACGGCTTCGGGAAGCACGCCTATTTCATGACGTGTCCAGCCGGCTGTACCGTCGCCAGGATTACGCCACCAGGCCACTTCCTTGGCATCGCCCGTCGTTGCTACAAGATCGAGAAGACCGTCGCGATCGACATCAACTAGCACAATTCCCTCGTCCGACGGGTCCTGGCTGACGTGCGTGCGCGACCACGGCACGGAAGCAGGGTCGTCGGAGCTTTCGAAATAAAACACGCCTTTGCCGCTCGAGACCGCAATTTCGGGAAGGCCTCCCGGAACGATATCAGCAACCACGTGTCCCTGGCTTCCCAGGTCGTGGCTCGCCCTGGGGACTTCGCCGATAATGTGTTCCTCGAAGTCATGAGCGCTGGATTTGGCAGCCCCGAGCCATACGAATTTCAGCGTTGTGCCGCCGCTGCGCTGCGCGAATATTTCTGGATGTCCGTCGTCGTCAAGATCCGCCACCGCGAAAGCGTCAAGGCCGTCTCCCAGTCGGAACTGCTCCCAGTCGTCATCCCACGGCCTGGACGGCTGGCGGTACCAGAACGGTCCCGAGATAACATCAGTCCGCTTGTCACCGTCGATATCGGCAAAGGCAAGTCCGAACGAGCGCACATGATCCTTGGTGATCTGGCTTGAGTGCCACCGGTCGAGTCTGTGTGGAGTCCTGGGCGGATCCAGCCGATTCAACCAAACCCGCAGCGGTGGGTTTCCCGTCCAGTTCGCGCCATATATGTCAAAATCGCCATCACCATCGATGTCGGCAACCTCTCCGTTGTGCAGACCAGTCTTGTCGATGGCCTGCCTTGCCCAACGCGTACCCTTGCCGTTGAGATTGTAAAGTACGGCCAGCACACGTTCCGGACTCGTATGCATCTGGCCAACGACAATATCGATGTCCCCGTCGAGATCCATGTCCGCAGCCTGTAGGGTGTGTGCGCCGGTCAAGGCGGGTTGAACTACATGTCGCGTCCATTTCTTTTTTGGCCCAGACATGGCACTGAACCAGGTCACGTCTGCGGTGTGCTCCGAGCTTGATGTGAGAATGTCAGGACTTCCATCCTGATCTATGTCAACGACAACAGCCTTGAACGAGGGATCGAAAGCGCCGACCCTATAAGCTTTCCACTCTGCCGGTGTAGTTGCCAAGGCACTTCCCGGGTTGGCCAACCACTCGCCGGAGACAACGAGGTCAATATCCCCGTCGGTGTCTATGTCACCACTCGCCATTCCTTCTTCCCCCAACTTGACTCCGAGTAGGCTCATTTTGGACCAAGCACCCTCTGTGTCCTGGAAAAAGATCATCAAGTGATCGTTCGACCTGGCAGCAATATCGACACGGCCGTTGCCATCGAAGTCGGCCGCCTCGACGTCCTTCCCCCAGTTCCCGATTGAGCCGATGATGTGGCGGCGCCACTGGCTTGCCTCAGCAGGACTGCCTTCAGGCCACGGATTCTTGAACCATAGGAGGTTGTCCTCCTTGTCGCCGTCCGGCGTCACAATGTCGAGATCGCCGTCGCCGTCGATATCAGCCAAAAGCCCATCGGTCGTGAACTCGACACGGGCAGTCGCGATTTGTGTGGGATGAAGGTCGGGCCAGCGCCACCAGGTCAAAGGCTCTTCAGGGGAACCACCGAGGACAAGATCCAAAAGGCCGTCGCCATCGATATCTCCGACCAGCTTGATATCTCCAGCCTGTTTTGCAATCTCGATCCGGTCGAAAACGATCGTCTGCTCCCCAAGCTCCTGTGGCTCGTTTCCGTTCGCCACCGGACCGATACAACCTACAGCAAAGACAAGCGCTATTGCGCTAGCAAACACAGAGGCGATACGAGCGAGGGATCGAAGCAATGCCCCCGCTGGTTTAGCCCGCTGGGCCACCATGAAACGGTTCCAATACTCCTCAGCGTCCAATTGCATGTGTATCCAGTGGCTCTCTGGCACGGCCTGAGTAATCACACATCAAGCTTCGTCAGTCTCCGTTTCGTCATTCGCACTCAGCATCCAGACGCCGCTACCAAGGAAGAATGCAAAAAGACAGAACACCTGGTTCCAAAGGTGGACTGTAGAGGCAGCAACGATAAGGCCGCTGAGGGTAAAGACCCATGCCTTGCGGTAGTTGGACAGGCGTACCGAGCGGAAATTCCGCCAGCTCAGTTTCCAGAGCAGTATACCAATCGCACTCGCCAAAAATATCAACGCCGGCAGACCATAACGCATGGCTGTAATCAACCAAAAATTGTCAACGCTCGGGAACATCCACTTCGGGCGGATCCAATCGTTCAGGCCGATACCAAAGAACGGATGCCGGGCGACTTCCGCAGTGCCGAACACCCAGATCAGAACCCGATTGTATGCGCTATTGTCCTGAAACGCGACATGCGAAATCAGGACTTCAATCGGGCTGCGATTTGAGAGGATATCGACAAAGACGTAACTGCCGACGATCGCACCGATCAACAGGATCCATCGGTTTGGCAACCATCGCGTACCAAGATCCCAAGCGATCAAGCCCATTTGTGTGACAAGACCCAAGAGCGGACCTGCAGAGAGCGCAAAGAAGGTTGCCATAAAGACCGGCAACGTACGCAAGCCCGCCATAATCAACGACTTTGCATTGCCCATTGCATAGAAAGCCATCGAAAACGCAAAGACGCAAAAGACACCGTAAAGAATGGGATGCTCAAAAACGCCGATGGCGCGCACCAATCCGAATCGAGGTTGCCACACTGCAATCTCGTGGGAAGAATAAATCTTGTTCAATAGATCAAGAAGTAGATAATGCCCAGTGAAAGACTCGTAGATCGCAAAAGGCAAAAGGAATAATATTATCATATATAGAAATTTATAAGCTCTATGAAATTCATCAGCGTTTGTAATAAGTATCCTTGCAATCAGGTACGGAGTAACAAATTCAATAAAGTATACTCCAGAAGTTTCTATGGCTTGAGAAAATCCATGAACTATCATAAGAGCAAAAATAACCCATACGGCATGAAGAATAACTAATAAATCCGGAATTCTTGATCCAGATATATTGTAAAAAATCCACCTATAAAAAACATAAAAGAATATAACTATTGACACTATTCTGTATGGAAAAATAAGAACTGGGCCTATTGTCAATTTAAATGGAAGAAGAAGAGAAACAAGAAATATATATACTATGATCAGCGACCTTTTGCCCGCCAATTCAAGACCGCCGGCCGCCTTATCCGGCTGCTGACCAATATCCTGCGCGTTAGCCACGGGTATCTCCCAAAAAGGCTATTCAGACTCGTCGGCCGACCGTGCAATTCCGACACAAGAATATTGGCGATCATGCACCTAGTTGGGCCAAAGGCGTGTCTACTTAAATGAGGGGTGCAGCGTGTGTCACCCACATTTCATCAGCGAAGTTATCACCGTGGTATCCGCCGTCTGCTTCCGTTCCATGGCTCAGGGGAAATCGACCAATACCGTCCCGGGGATTCTTGTCGCGAATGCAGGAGCCCTGACCATCAGGCCCGTAGGCTATCTGGTAGTTTTCAGCCCAGTGGGATTGGAGGTCGCAGACCGCATTGTCGCCCTTACACGCCGTATCTCCGTTCGCCGTCGAACAGGCGGTGCCGGGATTGTCGCCACCGACGCAGGAACCGATCGCAGGTGCGCAGGGGTCCGGCTGTGTCCAGGCTCCAAACTGCACCCACCGGCTAACATATTGCAGGAGGTCCTCACGCTGAAAGGCCTGCCGCAAACGGGGCATAAGCAGAAGAGCCGCAGCCGTTGCTTTCCAGCTCTTGGCCGTACAGCAATGTTGATATGATTTTCCCGGCCGCTCACCGCCATCGATAAAAAAATATGGATCGATGATCGTCCGCGAGCCGGTCCCGTAGACGAGGCTGCGCCAGTATTGCTCTTCCGGCGCCGTGATCTGACCAAACAAGATTGTCTTAGCGTTCTTTGACTTATAGATGCCGCCTGTTTCCCCAAACGCACGAAGATCAGCCTTGCGCAATGTTTCAACCATGGAATTGTCGCCAAGCATCACGGCAGCAAAGAACGCCGGCAGCTTGCGGCCCTCGCCATGACCTCCATTCGCAGGCCAGTCGACGCCCTGGAGAAACATGTAATATATATCGATCCCGTTGTTGACGTACCGCACGAGACCGTCCCATTTAGCAGAATCGTCGCCCTCCAGCATAAGCGCGAGCAAGGATGCCGCATTTCTGCTCCCGATGTCTGACCCGTAATCGGGCATTGCATCTACCGGATGCAATTTTCGTCCTGTCCAACCAACCTTGTGATCCAGCTGGACCATTTTGTAACGGTCCGCGATCTCATCAAATGACGGCGCTGACTTGGTTTCGGCCAATTGAGGAACAAGCTTGGTTTGCAATCCCGCGGTGCTGATCAACGGCTTCTTGTTCCCGAAATATGGGGGTCGAAAGACCGTTCGTCCGTTGTTTGGAGGCACCTTGTCCAACACGGTCAGCACCGACGCGCTCTTGATGCAAGGCCTGCAGTCGCCGGACGCGGATGGATCCAGCGATACAACTTTCACCAAAGATTGCCCGTCCGATGCACGATAGGGAAGTTTAGGAATACGGGTTGCGTCGAAATCAGCGATCCGGCTGTCGAAGCCCTGCCGGACGACATCATTAGGATTTACCTCCCAGCCATTGTGATGCCCGTCGCCGGCAGGGAGTATCTTATTGACTGTGACCGGCCCGACAACCCAGTAGTGTCCGTTCGCAAAGCGACCAAATCGAACAGGCTCATCAAACACCCACGTAACATCGAAATCCTGAATAGCGTCTGCACGCTCACCAGATGCGGCCTCCCCCCGATCCAGAATGCTCAATATGACATGCGTGGAAATTAACGAAACAAGGACGAAAACCACTGCTAAAATCACATGTTTCGATATTAATTTATAGCGACACATTCTAAACACACACAACGTAACGCATTGTAATTATGTTAAAAAAACAGAATCACTTCCTTATTGCAATCAACGATTTCGTGAATAACAGAAATCTCTCAGGGACAATTTCCGCGTCGTCGAACAATGCTGAGAACTGACGCCTGTCGAGCAGCTGGACACTTTGAACCTGCTCCATCGCCCCATCAACAGTGTCCTGTTTACCACGAAAGCCCAACGTTATAAGCATAAGCAACCTGAATCGGAGTTGCTCCGGCAACCAGTGATAGAAGGGAAACCGGAAGTGCGGCTCGTAGGGAAACCAGAAATTGGGTGTCTGGACATAATATCTGCGCGCAAGCCGGCTGACGTTGACTGCCATATGCTTCATTGCTGACCAGTCACCGACATGTTCAATAACTGAGTTGGAATGTACAAAGTCATATGAATTATCTGCAAATTCACTCATATTCGTTGCATCGCCTGAAATAAACCTAAACCTGCTTTTATTTGCTGCCTCTTTTCCAGTAATATTGGATATGTCTATCAATATATTTTTTTCTGACATATAATCACTTAATATATCCCAATATTCTTCGGTCCCACCGATATCTAATATCTTGCATTCTCCTTTTTCTGATATAATAATATCTATAATTTCTTTTATATACTTTGATCTATTTTTTCTAAATTTGTATGGCAGTGATTTCCTATTTATATATGGGTCTTTCATAGTCAAGTTCCTTAGAATTCTGCCGAGCTCAAGCGAATTGAACTATGCACACTCCTTCGTGGCGATGGTATTTTTACACCTGCCCCGGAGCCGACCTTACCGACCGGGAGATTGCCCAAGTCAGTCCTTTCAGACACCCCCTTGACAAAAAGAGCCTTAACCCTGCGGTCTCATTAATCCCATTGAATCGGGAGATTTCCTAGACCACCCTGTCAATTCAGTTTACAAGAATCGGCGTGCTCAATGACTGTTGCCATTTGGCGGTCGAACGCAATTCTACAAACATATGACTGTATAGCGTGCATCAAAATTGGACGAGCAACCCCTCATAAGTTTTGGCCTGCCGGTACGAAATGGAGGATCCAACCTTCAACGCACACTCGAGTCGTTGCAGGCTCAGGACGTTGCGAATATTGAAATCATCATATCTGACAACGCTTCGACAGACGATACGCAAGAAATCATGGAGGCAGCCGCACAGACCGACCCGCGCATTGTCTATTACCGCAGCGAGAGCGACCAGGGCCAGATTGAGAACTTCAATAATGTGTTTCGGCTTGCACGAGGAAAGTATTTTCGCTGGATCGGCTGTGGAGACAGGCTCATCGAGAATTATGCGAGTAGCTGTGTGGCTCAACTCGATACCAGTCCCAATGCGATAGGCGTTACAACCGACTATTGCTTCATACAGCAGGATGGTACGAAGCGCTGTGCGGCTTTTCACGGTCTGCGTTTGGAATCGCCTTCGCGTTTGCGCAGGTTGCGGCGATTTTTGTGGCTGACAGACTGCGACCCCCTCTATTTCGATCCGATCTACAGCATGGTCAGATCGGACGCGCTGCGGAAAACACCCCTTCTGCAAATCCACCGTGATCCCGATCATATTTTGGCGCTGGAGTTGTGTTTCGCTGGCCCATTTGTTCATGTGCAAGAATATCTGGCAGAGCGAATGGCGCCCCCTGAAGATCCAGATTCCACCTTGGCCAAGAGATATCATGCAGATCTTCGCCACCACCGGACGAGGATAACGCGCAGATACATCGCGCTTGCGGGCGTCGCTCGAGCTAATGCGAAGACTTTGCAGGAAATGCTGACGAGCTACGCATATATATTTTTGTATTATATTCGCAGGGTCCGCCATCCGTGGAGGCGCTATCGAAAGAGCGTCGTGACGGCTTTTTCACGCTGAATTCATTAGCGCTTGCTCAATCGCAGCCAACAGCCTCCCCGTAGCCGCTGCGCCACTCTGCGCGAGACGACCACACCTCGCCCCACATTTGCGCGTTTTCCTCGTATTTCGCACGCGACGTTAATCTGGCTGCGCCGGCATATGCAATCCAGCGTGACCATGGCCAAAGCGCCAGAAGAGTGAGGCCCAGATCCCGCGTCAATGGACTCCAGTGCCGTTGGACAAGACGCGCTTTGGCGCATAATAACCTGATCATCTTGTCTGATTTCACGGTCTCCGATACGCCACCGTAATGGATGATCGTCGCATCCGGCGTGACCATCGGCGTGGCCCCTGCTCGTTTGGCCCGCAAACACAGATCCGCCTCTTCGCCATACATGAAAAAGGTCTTGTCGAAACCTCCGAGGGAATCCCACAAGGATCTCTCGATCAGGAGAAAGCAGCCGCATATGATATCCACCTGGCGAATATCGTCACGCTGCCAGCCTCCATATGCTTCTGAATTGAAGATCGGGCTGTTTGGAAAGGCTCTGCTAAGACCGGCCGTTTGACACAAAACATTCCACGGCGTCATGCGTCGCCAGCAAGACGTGGGATCGAGGCGGCGATCGCCAAACAAATTTCGCCCCCCCCAGATCCGTGCCTCCGGATAGTTCTCGGCAAATCTCACGAGTCTGTCGATTGCGTTATCCAGAACGACGGTGTCCGGGTTGAGCAACAAAATGAGATCAGATCGCGTCTGATCTGCAGCAAGATTATTCGCTGCCGCAAATCCGAGATTTTCCCCCGGCCGGATCAGCTTAATATGCGGAAATTCCTTTGCGATGGCATCCGCTGAACCATCACTGGATTCATTGTCGACAACAATGAGCTCGTAGTCCGTTTCTCCTGTTTCCGCTATGACCGAGCGAAGACAATCAATCGTCATTTGGCGCGTGTTGTAACTCACAACAATGATCGCAAGGCGCCTTTTCTTACTCATCAGCTTACAATCTCACTCACATTTGTTCGGCGGTACAATATTAACATGCTGCTCGCGCAGTTGCGGCGTATCAGGACCGCACATGCTATAGAGCCTTCGCAATAATCAAATTCCATCGTCAGCGAGGTATGACATTCAACGCCAAAGGGCTATTTTGTGTCGTCTCAGCAATTTACAGAACACGCTCTACGGCATGCGTCTTGCTTCGTTTTGGAGCGAAATCGTTCGGCCTGAATCACGTCATGCTGAACTGCCGGCAAGATAGGCCTGTATACTGGTGGATGACAACGTAACCGGAGCTTGGCAACAAAAAACCGAGTGGCATCATTAACGCAGGTTTCACATCGTTCTCGCAAACAGAAAAAATCCCGTCATCATGAGCTTGAATTACCTGGAATTTGTGAAAATCAATCAATACATAATCAACTAAAAATCGTCGGCAAACCCACAATGACAATACAGGATAGAGAAGTAAAATTGAGTATTATTGATGAAATAAGAGGTGTTCTTCGTGACGCTTTGGAGCTGGGAGAACGGGCCGATCATCTCGATGCCTCTTCATCACTTCTCGGAAGCTTGCCCGAGCTCGATTCGATGGCCGTCGTAACCGTGGTCCTCTCACTGGAGGAAAAGTTCCACATCACGATCGATGGCGATGAGATCGATGCGGAGACATTCGAGACTGTCGGGACACTGGCAGAATTCATTAGGGAAAAGACCTCTCGATAGTCTCCAGATTATCCGGATGCCTTCGATGAAATCAGGATGGCCTCATTGGATCTGCGAAGGTTGCACCAGAGTCACAAGCTCTGAATACAGATTGTCGATATCTTCTGCCAATAGCGTGGAACTGCGGAAGAGCTTGCGGTGCGGCGACTGCAGCTGAAAAGACAGAACCGGCGACCGCTCCAGGAAGCGGCTTTCAAAGATCGTCAGGAATGTGTGCTCCCTTAAAAGAAAAAAATGTGAAAGCGTCTTATACCGCCTGGCGAGAACTTTGCTGTCACTCACATACAGCACCGTGGCGCATGGAATCTTTTTGCGGCTGCGTATGACATACATGACGAGGCAGGGATCACCGTTATGTTTGAGCACGATATGGCGAAGTGACCCAAGACCCAGATGATCGTCGAATATTTGGCGGACTTCACCGCCCAGCTCCTCTCGAATGCATTCCGGTTCTGTGATGACCTCGTTCCGGGATGCCCACCGCCAAAACGGCAGATTGGGCTGAACCGTCAGCGTTGCATCAAGTAACGAGAACCCAAACTTCTTCATAATCTGGACGACATGGGGTATTGGTGAGAGATCGGTCAAATGGCAGTTCTTTTGGTCGAGAAGCGCTTTCAGCAGTTTGATGCTGTGTAGCCGATAATCAGGCAGCACAAACCACGCGGCCAAATTGCAGAATCGTTCGGGGTTTCCTCGTATTGGCCGCTCCGAAAAGATCGCCGTATAGACGCCAACCAACCTGTCGTTATCACGCAATTGATATCCGTAGTGAGGGATTTCGAACGACCAGGGGAGCTGAAGAGATCTCAACCAGTCGGCTGGTGAAATGCCCTTCCACATCTCTCGATGGAGGAATTCTGACACCTCCTCGAGGTCCTGGTTCTGAATTTCTTTGACGACGACTGTCACAGGTGTGTTCCCTTGGATTTTCTGTGGCGATTCCCTGAGGCGCGGATTTGAGTAGGGTCTTTGGCAACTGCTGCCACCCTTCGGATCATCGAGACAAAGGAGAGAATCTTTCTTGTCTGCAATTCCGGCTACACGAGGACTTCCAAAGGTGATGGATGGGACAGGAAGGCAGTTGGACTGGCTGTATAGCCATAGGCGCCTGACTGAAAGATAACGATCAAGTCTCCAACGTTGGCTGTTGGCAGGGGCACCTTGTCGGCCAGCAAATCAAGCGGCGTACACAGGCAACCAACGATCGAAACCGTTTCCTCAACGTCCCAGTTCATTTTGGTGCCTACCGCCACCGGGTAATTCCGCCTGATAACTTGGCCAAAATTGCCGGAGGCCGCAAGCTGATGGTGTAGACCACCATCGGTGACCAAATACACCTGCCCCCTTGACTCTTTCCGGTCGACGACACGGCAGACGTAAATCCCTGCCTCGCCGACAATATAGCGTCCAAGCTCGATGATGACCCGGGCGTCGGGCAGCCGCGGCTCAATCTGTTCGGCGAGCAGTGTATGCAGTTTGTCCCCGATAAACGGCAGGTCCAGTGGCTCATCATTAGGGAAATATGGGATGCCGAATCCACCTCCCAGATTGAGATGGCGGATGGGAATTGGTGACACATCAGCAAGCTGAAGCGCCAACGCAACAGTCTGCTCCTGGCACTCTGCCAGCAGATCGGCTCGCAGGTTTTGTGATCCGGAAAAGATATGAAAGCCCAAAAGGTCCATATCAAGTTGCTTCACTTCCGCCAGCACGGCAGGAATGCGCTCCGCGTCAATGCCGAATTGGGCTGACCCCCCACCCATACGCATCGCCGACGCCTTGACGCTGAAGTCAGGATTGACCCGAATGGCAACACGCGGACGAATTCCGGTCTCGTTGGCCAGGTCGTCAATGCGACGCATCTCGCCTTCTGATTCAATCTCTATGACAATACCAGCGGCGATGGCTTGTGCGAGTTCAGCCGTGGTTTTGCCTGGTCCGGCAAAACTGACTTTTTCGGCCTCCATCGGCGTATCGAGCGCGGTTTTCATTTCCAGCGCTGACGCCACGTCGAAGCCATCGACGATGCCTGACATATATTGGACCACAGCCGGCATCGGGTTCGCTTTGATCGCATAACTGAGATGAATCTGCTTTGGGAGGTGACGACGCAGATACGAGATGCGGTCTGCGATCCTCGATCGATCATAAGCATAGAATGGTGTGGAGCCGATCCGGGCGGCCAAGCGCTCCAACGGTACTCCACCAAGGAGAAGGCCGGCATTGTCCGTCTCGAACGAAGCAATTGCGGGATGTGTATGCTCGCTCACGACAACTGGTCCCCGACTGCTTCCAACTGCTCATGTTTCAGGACTGCGCGGTCAAATTTACCATTCGGATTTCGCGGAAGTACTTCGCGTCGTTCAATCTCGTGAGGGACCATGTATAACGGGAGATGTTGTCGACAATGGTCAAGCAGTTTCTCGGCATCAAACCGATCATCTGCATCCGTAACGACAAGAACCATGATCTTCTGACCTAGAAGATCATCCGGCATACCGAGTGCTACGGCCTCTGATACCAGCCCGCTGGACAGGACGACTTCCTCAATTTCGGACGGGCTGACCCGATATCCCGAGGTCTTGATCATGTCGTCGTCGCGACCGACAAAATACAGAAAACCATCTTCGTCTTTGCGTACGAGATCGCCCGACCAGACTGCAAATTCAGGGTTTATGAGTCCCGATGACCGATACGGCATCGCCCGAAAGCGCAGCGCAGTCTGCTCAACGGCATTCCAGTACCCCATCGCCACCAACGGACCGCGATGGACGAGCTCTCCTACTTCGCCTGGTGCGCACTCGCGTCCGTCTTCTCCAAGGATCAAAATCTCTGCGTTGGGAATGGCCTTACCAATCGAATCTGGTCGATTGTCTACCTCTGCAGGATCCAAATAGGTCGATCGGAATGCCTCTGTCAGGCCGTACATCAGGAATGGTCTGGCTTGGGGAAAGATTTTTCGCAGGGCCTCCAGGGTCTTCCTCGGCATGTGACCGCCCGTATTTGCGAAATAGGACAAAGACTCGGCGGCGGCGGTCGGCCACACTTCCTGTGCCAGCTTGATCCACAATGGGGGCACACCGGTCAGCCCTGTGATGCGGTGTTTCTCGCATTGCCGAATAACGTCGCGTGGCAGCAGATAGTTCAACAACACCACCGAAGCACCCTTATAGAAGGCTGTCGTGAGCTGACTTAGTCCCGCATCGAAACTCAGGGGCAACGCGGCCAGTATCCGGTCGCCGGATTGGACATCCAGATAGTGACTCACGCTCTCCGCACCGACCATTAGGTTGCGATGAGAGAGAACGACGCCTTTTGGTTTACCCGTGCTCCCCGATGTGTAGAGGATGGCTGCCATGTCGGTTTCAACAGTCCCGCAATTGCGCAGCGCACCATTCCAGTCGCCAAACGGCAGAAGCTCGATTCCGGGCAAATTCCAGCTGCGATCCTGCAGCTTACCTACAATCAGGATTGTCTTCAGTTCCGGACACTGTTGCAGTTCATCCTGCAGCGCATCCAACCGCTCAGCGTTCGTTACCAAAATTCGGACACTGCAATCGCGCAGGATGTGACCCACCTGCAGGCTCCTAAGCTGCGGATTGATTGGTACAAATACGCCACCCGCAGCTGACGCCGAAAAAAAAGACACTGCAGTCTCTTTCCGTTTTTCGAGATACACAGCCATCCGCTGGTAACGCTCGAGCCCGAGTTTCTGGAGAGCCCCCGCCATGGCGCGGACTTCTTGCCACAATCCCGCGTAGGTCACGGTTTCCTGCCTGTCGATCAGGGCAGTTGCCGCATCTTGGCTGGGGGCTATATTCTCAATGAGATGATGAAACAGGATCTTCATTGGCGATCTGTCAGCACTCCGGACTTTCCTCAACAATTGAACCCGTCACGCTCGCTTGGCTCCCAAACTCGACCCCATCACGAAGGCCTCACGTCACGGCTACACAGTCAATACAACGGCCCGGCGCCAAACCCTTCAGTGCGTGTAATTCCCACCTTCATGGCATGTTAAGAGGCTAGAACAGTGGTAACAGTAATTTGCCCGCACACAGAATATGTGGCCGCGTTGCTGGTTTTGTCTGGCAGTGCTCTCCTAGTCTCAAAGGTTGTCCCTTGATCACCGGTTCTGTCAAATGCACTTCTGATAGAACAATAGCGATGATAGGATGACAAGGAACTGGATTTCATACGATTTTAGCAAATATCAGGGCGCAAGCTCGTGCGTTTTGTGATAATGGTGAACCTCGCAGAATTCAATAAAATCGGATCCGGCACGGTGGCCTTTAGCCAGAAGCCAACTGTGCTTTTCCGGTCGCGGGAGCACCGCGGTTTCCAGCCGGCGACCGAGCACTTCCCAAGACAGGAAGCACCGTTGACTGCCGGACGAGAAGGTTTCTAACGATGCCGAAACCTGTATTGACGTGCGTTCTTTACCACCACATTCGCGATGATCCAGGCCCGTTCCTGAAACATCTGAATATCACAACAAGCCCCGACGTGCTTCACGATCACATTGAATACTACCTCGAGAACTACGATGTCGTTGATGTCGACACGATCATATCGGGCGAACTTCCGCCCAAGCCGCTTCTTGTAACATTCGACGACTCATTCAGGTCCACCCTAGAGATCGCCGCTCCCCTTATGAAGAAGCATGACGTTCCCGGAGTGGTCTTCCTCAACCCTGAAATGATTACTGAACGGGCCTTCTGTCTCGACAATCTGATGAGCTACCTTGTCAGTGAGCACGGGCCAGATGCCCTTGCCTCCATTTTGAGCGAGAACGGAGCGGAGCAACCGACTGTCGGAGACTATTTAGCAAATCACGTTACGCGCGGAACACTACAGGACAGGCGGAACCTGAAGCAGCGAATTCTAGACAGACTGGGTTGCACGGAAACAGATCTGTGGGAAGAAAGCGCCCTTTACCTTCGTCCGAGTGACGTAAAAGAGTTTGTCACGTTCGGACTAGAGGTTGGCAACCATACCGCCAGCCATGTCCACTGCCGCACTCTAAAGAATAGCGAACTGAGCGAGGAAATAGGCCGCAGCAAGCACACTCTGGAAAGCCTGAGCGGCGCCGAGGTTCGCACATTTGCGTTTCCCTACGGCAACAGCAAAGACGCGACGCCCGCCGCGCTTGGTGAAATCCGGCAAAGTGGTCACTCAATGATTTTTCTCGTTCACGCTCGCAGCAATAGAAAGCGCCCCGCCGCCGATATATGGTATCGCATAAGCCTGACTAAGGAGAACACGGACATACTCTATCCGAAACTGCGCATACTGCCGAAAATTCGCAGCGTCCTGAGAGGAACGCATTGAGAACATGCCAACACGGGCCGTCAGTGACTGGCTGAGGGTAAGTTACTAACCGTATATACGATCGCACACGTGTGGCAACACACAACACTTCACCGTCTTTGCAATAGGTGATTTAGAAGGGAGGCGGTCAAGTTTTGGATTTCCTCAAATCCGGAATTCTGCCGAATTTGTTTACTGACATTTATCAGTGCGGTCCCTAACGAATACAGCCTTCACAAACCGACAGAGCCAGATAGCTGAGGATCCCGAAAACCCTGCAAAGTAACTTCGATGTCGACCCACCGTGTGAAATATGGTGAGCGTGCCCCCCTTCCCTGCCGGCTAGCGACGATGCCGGGAAATTCGATATTGTTCCTCTTGTCATAACCGGGACGATGAAGGGCCCATCAAATCTACTTCTTGAAGACCGAGTTATAGGCCGCGAGCAACTGTTCTTCCTGTTTTGCCCAGTTGGCCACATCGGCAAGGCGTATCATGCCCGCATCTGCTTTTTCCTTTCGCAGCGAAGGGTTGTCCAACAAGTCTTCGATTTTTCGCGCCAGCTCGACGGGATCGTTGTTTGTTGCATACAACGAGACATCGCCGGAAATTTTCATGTTCTCCGTGAGATCGAACTGAACGAACGGAATTCCGAGAGCCATATATTCAAATACCTTGTTCATCGACACTTTGTCGTTGTAATTGTTTTTCGGGTCCGGAATCACCCCAACATCAAATGTCGATAGAGCGCGCAGAAGGTTCTCGCCGGACAAATAGCCAGTGAAAGTTACGTGATCATCCAGATCAAGGTCGCGTGCCAAGCGCTGGAGATTTTCAAGCTGCGGACCCGAGCCAACAATCAGGCACTGTATGTCGCGCGCCGGGCTTTGGGTAACCAAATACTCCATAGCCTTCAGCAGCAAATCGACACCGTCTTGCTCAGCCATGATCCCGACATAGCCCACGACCTGTTTTCTGCCGTTTCGCAATTTCCTATCGGCAGGCCTCCGCTTGAATCGGCTGATGTCGGGTGTACTTTGCACGATGAAGACACGCTCAGGACGCATGCCGCCACGCTCGACCGCAATCTTTTTGAATGTTCCATTTGTCGCGATTGAGACGTCTGCAACCGCGAAGGTCAGACGCTCCAGCAGCAGCAATACCCGATGAACAAGACCTTCCCGGCCAAATTTGATCGGATAGAGTTCAGGTGTCAGGTCGTGCTGGTCGAAGACGAACTTCTTGCGGAAAAACAGCTTAAAAAACAAACCTATAAAGACGATCGTGTCGGGCGGATTACAAGCTTGAATGACGTCGAATCCCGGCTTGAACAAGATCCGCCAAGCAAGCACGAACTCCCAGAATAACGCCGACAGATACTCGACAATATAGCCTGCGGGCGTCGATGCATCATAGGGAATCGGATGCCGGAAGACATGAATACCTTCCAGCAATTCATAGCGTGCCGTGTGATCGCCGCCGACGGGACAGATGATGGAAACCACATATCCCGCGTCCCTGAGCGCGGTTGCCTCCTGCCAGACCCGGCGATCAATCGGGACCGTCAGGTTTTCGACAATTATGAGAATCCGTCGGTTTTTTTCAGCCACTTCATGCGCTCTATTGCAAGTTCGACTTGTTTTCGGTTCGTCAACTGGTATGGCGCTAACGATGTCGGCACCGGGCACAACCTCAGGTAGAGAGGTTGGCAAATTACTCAATAATGACTTACAACGTATTCATGTCGAACCTGCAGGGATCAAACGCAATAACCTTAATAGTAGCAGCATGAGTCAATCTGAGTTGCTGTTATCCAGCCAAGCCTTGCAGCGTGAAAATGATCGTCAACTTTCCGGATTACGGCTGATGTCAGTACGAAATACCGGTAGTAACTAAGCAGCTTATCGCGGACTGATAGGGTCTATGTCGATTTCATCGGCAAGATTGGGCAAAGTGGTGCGGGCGTATCACCGTCCTTCAAGAGGAGTTTCACTCCGTTTCTGGCCGGGCCGAACACAACACGGCTGTCACTCTGATTGTGATGATAGGAGGTGCGCGACACACTTCGCCGTGCCGTCACTCCAATGCGGCAGTTCGATGCCGAAACGCGCTTTCAATTTCGTGCAGTCGAGCCGTGAATTTGCCGGCCTGCGTGCTGGCGTCGGGTATTGTTCTGTCGAAATCGGCACAACGCGCGCCGTCGGACCGCCATGCCGCGCGGATTCTGAGAATATCTGTTGCGCGAAGCCGCACCAGCTAGTCTCACCGCTACCGGCGGCGTGATAAATGCCCCATGGCGCCTTAGCATTCTTACTGCTCAAGATCTGGCTCGTAATCTCCATGATCGCGGTAGCTAGATGCGGCGCATAAGTCGGGCACCCCTGCTGATCGGCAACGACGGAGATCTCCTTGCGTTCTCTAGCAAGGCGGAGCATCGTCCTGACAAAGTTGCTGCCCCAGGGACTATAAACCCAAGAGGTGCGCAGAATGATGTGCCTCGGACAAACGGCGGTGATGCGTTTTTCTCCCTCCAACTTGCTGAGGCCATAGGCGTTGACGGGCCCGGTTGCATCAGTTTCAATATAGGGGCGCTCAAGGGTTCCCGGAAATACAAAATCGGTAGAGACGTGGATCATCGGGATGCCGCCGAGTTGGCACTTTTCCGCCAGCGCGGCGGCGCCTTCAGCATTTACGGCGAAGGCCCGCCCCTCTTCCGTCTCCGCCTGATCAACGCCCGTATAGGCGGCGCAGTTGACGACCAGTGCCGGTTGGTACTGTTCCATCGCAGCAGTAAGAGTTTCCGGATTTGTGATATCGAGCACTAGTCGCCCGATTGCAGCGACACTGAGCTCCGAGTTGGTGGTTGCGTTGGCAACCTGCATCAGGGCGCGGGCAAGCTGACCCTCCGCGCCCGTTACGAGGATACTTGGAGCGCTCATGGACCGCCCTGCACATACGCTGCGGCTGTGCCAAGACCGGGCCTTTCATTCCGGCGCACTTGCGTGGTGAAAGGATCCCGTAGGGTGTGACCGTCCAGGCGGCAGCGAACAGCACAACCGGCAAGTCCGAGCCCCGCTGTTACGACAATCCTCATTGATACCTCCCGGGCATCCTATATCCGCCGTACAGATTGCCGGTTAGGCGGGACTTTGCACATCGGTGCCGTCATAGGCGAAATAGGCAGGCAGGTCCTGCAGCCGCGGCAACGACCGGTCCTTGTCCGAGAGGACTGCTTGCACCGGCGTCACCGGCCAGTCGATCCCGAGCGAGGTGTCGTCCCACACCACGCCCTTATCGCAATCCGGGTCGTAGTAATCGGAGACCTTGTAAATGACCTCGGTATCTGGCTCGAGCGTGCAGAATCCGTGAGCGAATCCTCTCGGCACCCAGAACTGACGCCAGTTGTCCGCACTCAGCGTGACCGCGACATGTTGGCCGAACGTAGGAGAGCCGTCGCGTATGTCGACAGCAACATCGAATATCGCGCCACGCGTGACGCGGACCAACTTTTCCTGAGCACGGGGAGAAGTCTGAAAATGCAAGCCTCTGACCGTACCCATCCGTTTTGACAGCGAATGGTTATCCTGCACAAAAGGGATCGTGATCCCGGCCTGATCCATCGCCCGTTTGTTGTATGTCTCTGAAAAGAAACCTCTTTCATCACGGAATATTTCCGGTGTCAGGAGCACCGGCCCCGGTAATTCGAACAGCGAGATATTCATCGGTTCTGTCTATCCCGAAACACGATTGAACCGCCAAATCCGGGAAGGTCCAATACGTTCAAAGCCTCTAGACCCACCTCGGGTCCTATACCAAACATAGCGCCGACCGGCTTCGCTTTTAACCTCTGAGGAAATTGTTAAGCAATCGGTTCACCTGTGCCAAGCTGTGCAGGACATGATCCGAGCTCGGGCACCTTGCCAACTCAACATTTGCATTAGACCAGGTCAGCACAAGAATTCGCCATCCTCGCACTATTAACCGAGATTGATTATAACGTCCCGGATTTCTTTGCGCTGCAACACTTTTTTGGCATCCTGGGATATGATGCGAGGTTTGGTGGCGAATAGCCATCCTCGCACTATTAACCGAGATTGATTACAACGTCCCGGATTTCTTTGCGCTGCAACACTTTTTTGGCATCCTGGGATATGATGCGAGGTTTGGTGGCGAATAGCCATCTGGGCGAAGGCATAAGACAACTTCAAGTCACCGGGTCGTCCCGCCCGTGCATGATTGCGGTGTCACTTTTGGCGGCTAGAACCGCTCAAGGCGCGGAAGTCTTTTAAACTATAAGGATGCCATCGTCAGACGAGGAGACTATGCATTCAAGTCTGGAGTCCGTCAGGTTGGAGATATTATGCGCGTATTGATAACAGGTGGAAGCGGCTTCATTGGATCAGCGGTCATCCGCCACATCATTGGCAGCCACAGCGCGCATGTTCTCAATGCAGACAAGCTCACCTACGCAGCAATGCCGGAAGCTCTGGAGGATACGGTCAATAGCGATCTCTATGCCTTTTCGCGCTCCGATATATGCGATGCCCCGGAATTGGATCGCCTCTTTGCGGAATTCGAACCGGAAGCGGTGATGCACCTTGCGGCCGAAAGCCATGTCGACCGTTCGATCGACGGGCCAGCCGATTTCATGCAAACCAACTTTATTGGAACCTATACGCTTCTCGAAGCTGCACTACGCTATTGGTCGGGACTCAGCCAGACGCGGCGGCGGTCATTCCGATTTCATCACGTTTCTACTGACGAGGTTTATGGATCCCTTGAACTTGATGATCCGGCATTCACTGAACAAACTCCCTACAATCCGCGCTCGCCCTATGCCGCGTCAAAAGCCGGATCAGACCATCTGGTCCAAGCATGGGGTGAGACTTATGGTCTTCCCGTCCTCGTCAGCAACTGCTCCAACAATTTCGGACCTTGGCAATTCCCCGAAAAGCTGATTCCGGTAACGATCATCAATGCCCGAGAAGGCGAGCCGCTGCCCGTTTACGGCGAGGGACGCAATGTGCGTGATTGGCTATTCGTAACTGACCACGCCAAGGCGCTGTGGACAGTCCTCACGCAAGGACGTATCGGTGAAGTCTACAATATTGGCGGTAACTCCGAGAGGCAGAATATCGATGTCGTTCGTGCGATTTGTGAATTGATGGACGTGCGCTTTCCCGATCATGCGCCTCACAACCGGCTGATCACCTTTGTTACCGACCGGCCAGGCCACGACCAGCGTTACGCTATCGATGCGACAAAAATCAAACGAGAATTGGGTTGGGAACCGACGGTCACTTTTGAGGAAGGACTGGCCTCAACACTCGACTGGTACCTTGCTCATGAAAGCTGGTGGCGCAATATCAGAACCAAACTCTACGACGGTAGGCGCCTTGGCCTGACCAGCGGACTTCGCGCATAGTCTCGGGGGCGAGCAATGAGCTCTGTCATTTTCGCAATGAAAACTGGGTTCACGGACAACGCTGCTGATCGGAAGTCTTCCAGACGCACTGTCCAGGGCCCGGAACGCATTCGGCAAATCGTATACTGAGCCGGCGGATTGATGGTGCAATTCTCGAGAATGGCGGGACTGAACGATCATTCGGTATCGCGCAAACACTTTGGCGCACCAGCCTGCAGGCGCTAGTTCGCCCACCTGAAAGGGAACAGTTTATGAAGGGGATCATTCTTGCGGGCGGCAGCGGTACGAGGCTCTACCCGATTACGCGAGCAATGTCCAAACAGCTCTTGCCAATCTATGACAAACCGATGATCTACTATCCGCTTTCGGTTCTCATGCTGAGCGGAATCTCCGATATTCTCATAATCTCCACACCCCATCATTTGCCGCTCTACCAGGACTTGCTGGGTGACGGATCGCAGTGGGGAATTTCATTATCCTATGCGCCCCAGCCCAAACCCGAGGGTTTGGCACAGGCCTTCCTGATCGGTCGTGAATTCGTCGGTTCTGATCCAGTCGCGCTAATTCTGGGAGACAATATCTTCTACGGTCACGGATTGCCTGAACTGTTGCAGAGCGCGACGGCGCGCGAAACCGGCGCGACCGTTTTCGCCTACCGCGTTGCCGACCCGGAGCGTTACGGCGTTGTTAGTTTTGATGAAAGCGGCAAGGCAATCGGTATTGAGGAAAAACCCAAGCAGCCAAAATCGTCCTTCGCGGTGACCGGGCTGTATTTCTATGACAACGACGTCGTTGATATCGCACGCAATATCCGCCCGTCGGCTCGTGGAGAATACGAGATTACCGATGTCAATCTTGCCTATTTGAAGCGCGGCGACCTTTTTGTCGAACAGATGGGACGTGGTTACGCCTGGCTCGACACCGGAACGCAGGAGGCACTTTTGCTGGCCGGGCAATTCGTGCAGACCATAGCGCAGCGGCAGGGCTTGAAGATTGCCTGCCTTGAAGAAGTTGCGTGGTATCTGGGACTTATCGACGATGCCAAACTCGAGGAGCATATTGCGCATCACCGCGGGAACGAGTACGGGCGCTATCTCCAGAACCTGTTGCGCACATAGAGATTTGCAGCACGAGGCTTATATTGCCTCGTATTGTTCTGTCAGGAAAGAGGCGGCGAGACACTTGCAGCCGGCGAAAAGACAGAAACACAGCAAAAGTAGCCGATGGTCTTTCGCCTATTGAAGGGTCTTCAACTCCGCCTCGACCCCCATTTTCGAGAGTTCCGCACCGATCTCCTGTTCGTAGAGCGCATTGGGGATAATAACAACGTCGGGCTGCAGTTCGGCGAGACGTTCGGGAGCCAAGATCGGATGCGCGGATCCGGCAACGAATTTTCCTTGTTTGCGAGGGTTCAAATCGACTAGGCAAGCAACCGCCTCAAGCGCGGCAGGTACGGCGTTCACAAATGTGACGCCCTTCGATCCCGCCCCCCAAACTGCCACTTTCCTGCCTGAGCCGGCGAACACGCCAAGTTCATGTTGCCAGCGATCCAAATGCCGCTTTGCGGCCTTTCCAAACCGCTGGCAGACGGTCACCTGTTCCTTTGCGTCAGCTTCCGCGCGAACCGAGGCTTCGGCATGTTCGCTAGTGTCCGCCTCGATCATCACAAACTGGTTGCCGAACCCTGTGGCGGTTTCGAGAACGTGAAAACCCGCGCGCGCAAAAAGAGCGCCCAGCGTCGACCGTGTCCAGTAGGTATAATGCTCGTAGATAAAATCCCACAGACTGCAGCTCTCCAAAATCCAGGTGGTGTTGGGAACTTCGAAATAAAGTGCCGACTGGCGCTTGCCCACAGCCTCGCGAATACTGGCCAGAAGACCCAATGGGTCGCGAAGATGCTCCAACACATGACGGCATATCACCAGATCGAAATGCGTAGGAAGATTGCCGGTCTGGAACGCCTTGGGAACGATCTCCACGCTTTCGCCAACGAATCCACGCTTGTCATGCCGCTCCATCGAGGGATCGAACCCGATACCCTTGCAGGCCCCAGCCTTGACCATCTGCTTCAGGAAATATCCGTCGCCGCAGCCTATTTCCGCTACTGTCTTTCCGGTAAGGCCATGACGCTCGATGAGACCCTCGGCGAGTTGCTCAGCGAAGATCTGAAACCTCTGCGAAAAATGGAGTGCATTCTCATAGTCAGGCGCGTACTCGACCTTGGATGCGTCGAAGGCGGCGTTGTAAATCAGCCCACAACCCTCGCAGCAGACGAGTTTGACATCGCCCTTGGCGGCGCCAGCAGCGCGCGTCTTCTCGACCCATAAAACATTGCAGAAAACGGGAACATGGCGCAGATCGAAGAAAGCACTACCAGCCTTGGTGTTGCAGACTGGGCAGGCAGACGATGATGGCTGGTCTTTCTCAGCGTGTCTTGTCTCGTACTCTGTCATCATACCGCGACGACATCTGCACTCATGCCAAGTCCGCCGAGCTGCTTCGAAATCTCACCGACATAAACAGGATTCATGACAATGACGATGTCGGGGGGATCGTCCACAAGTGCCTGGGGCGCAATCACCTGATGACCGGAACCCGGCAGGAATTTGCCCTGTTTATAAGGATTTATGTCAACCACGCTGCGGACCTCAGTGCGGAGGCCCAACGTGGTCAGAAACGAGACGCATTTGGAGCCGCCGCCCCAGATTGCAACATGTTTGCCTTCAGCGAACGCGCTCGTCACGAGATCGCGCCAATGGGCCCGAATCGCCGCGACCCTGTCTGGGAATGCTGCCGCCAATTCCTTCATCCTGCCCAGATCATTCTCAAGCGGGAGACTTGGCTCTGACACGCCTTCGGTCGGCTGGGCATACTGAACTATGTACTGCCGGTCATAGACTAGATCGACTTCGGTCACGTCGAATCCCTGGTGGCGGAAAAGGCGGGCATGAGTGCCTGCACTGAAATAGGAACAATGCTCGTAATAAATATCCCAGAAGGCACCTTCCGCGAGAACGCGTTCGGCGTCAGGCGTTTCGAAAAAGACCACGACGTCTTTCCGGTCACCGATCATCTCGCGAATGTCGACCACGAAGTCGCGCACCGAACGGATATGCTCCAACGTGTGACGGCAAAGGATGATGTCGGCTTCCAGTTCCTTATAGGCGGGGCCGAAGAAATCAACGACGAAGTCCACCTTATCGCTGGTCTGCCCCACAACCCGATCCTCTCGATAGCCCGGGTCAATACCAAGCCCGGTACTATCGTCGAGCCCGCAAAGTTCGAGGAGAAATTCGCCTTTGCCGCATCCGATTTCCAGCACGTGCTTGCCCCTCAGGCCAGCTTTTTGCGCAATGTCGCGGGCTAGCCCCTTGGCGAAATTGTTGAACGTACCGGAGAAATGCTGCGACTCCTCGAAATTGGTCGAGTAACCCATGACCGCTTTGTCGAAGATGCTGTTGAAGGCGAAACCGCAGTCCGAACAGAAAGCAAGATCCAGGTCGCGACGCGGAAATTTCAGAGCATCTTCTAAGGTGTCCAACAGGACACAGCTGTGAACGGGAATATCGCGGACACGGTATATGCTCTGCGTCTCTGGGCCACCGCAGCACGGACAGTTATCGCGGCCATGGCCAGAGCGCGCCCGGACAGCCGCGCCAGCTTCGATCTCGGTAAGATCAGTATTATTCATAGCGCCGCCAGGGTATCGTCACACGACCTCGAGATCAGGGATAGGCACGATGAAACGGCCCCCCGATTTATGATAGGCGTCTTGCTGGCGTATGATTTCGTCGCGAAAATTCCATGGAAGAATCATCACATAGTCAGGCCTGTCTTCCATGAGCTTTTTCGGATCGTCAATCCTCAGCCGCACTCCGGGGATAAATTTGCCCTGTTTGTGCACGTTCTTGTCAACGACATAGTCTACAGTTCGATCGTTCAGGCCCAGGTAATTCAGCATTATCGTTCCCTTTGCTGCAGCACCATAAGCAACGATCCGCTTTCCTTGCGCTTTAAGATCCCCAATCAGAGAGCGGGCGCGGCCACGAAATTCCTGAACATGCGTCCCAAAGTTACGATAGTACTGATAGTCGTCAATACCGAGACGCTTTTCCTCATCGAGTATCTGCGCCACAACCGGTCCACGCTCGTCCTTGGTTTCAAAGTACAGACGCAGCGACCCGCCGTGGATCGGGACTCGACGAATGTCGTTCAGGTAGAGACCATGACGGCGGAACAGCGCCTCCGCGCTCGTCACAGAGAAATAACAAAGGTGTTCGTGGTAGATAGTGTCGAACTCTCCGTGATCGATGAGATCACGAACGTAGGGGAATTCGACCACCGCCATACCGTCGTCCTTCAGCACCTTTCGGATACCAGCGACAAAGTCATTTGTATCCGCGACATGGGCGACAACATTGTTTGCGATCACGAGATCGGCCGCGCGTCCGTCGTTCCGCAGATTTTCGGCGAAGGTCTGCCCGAAAAACTCGCTGACGGTTTCAATGCCCAACGCTCGTGCCGCTTCGGCTTGCTTTGGCGCCGGTTCAATTCCAAGGACACCAATGTTGCGTTCCTTGAAATTCCGCAGCATGTAGCCATCATTGCTTGCCAACTCGACGACAAGACTGTCCTCTCCCAGCTCGCGCCGCTCAATGAGTTCCATTGCATTGGCACGAGAATGAGCGAGCAAATCCTCGGAAAAAGAAGAGAAATAAAGATAGTCCTCGCCAAAAAGCTCTTCCGGAGGCGGAGCCTCGAGAATCTGCACGAGAGTGCATTCCGGGCAAAAGCCTACGCGGAGCGGATAGCGGTTTTCCCTACCGTTCCTAGAGTCATCCGATATCAGCCCGTCAGAACGCGGCATCAGACCCAAGTCGAGCACCGCCATGAGCCCCTTCTGACCGCATGAGTGGCATGAGGCGTCGGCGCAATCCCTGGCCAGCGTGCCAGTATCGTCAACCACCTGATCGGGTTGCTGTGTTTCCACGGTCGCACGTGGTGCTGTATGTTTGAGATTGCCGTCCAGAACACCATCGTCCAGCAGTTTCTTGAGATGACTGATGCGTTGATAACGCGGTCCTTCAAATTCCTCCAGATTCAAACCGATTTTCAGATAGGCCTGATAGAGTTCTTCGGCTCCCTTGCGCGCATCCCATTGCGGCTGGAACTCCGGCAGCGCGTTGCGAATCTTGTCGCAGTTCACTCTGTAACAACGGGTGTCCGGGCCGGCGTCGGGTGCGTAGGCGATTTTACAATTTGGAACAACATCGGCCACGATCTCGGCGAGTTCGCTGATCTGGTAGTTCTGTCCGGTGATGCCGACATTGAAGGCCTCGTTGAAAACTTTGTCTTCCGGTGCATGCAGAGCGGCCAGATAGGCCCTGGAAATATCTTCAATATGAACGATCGGCCGCCATGGCGAGCCGTCCGATTTCATATAGATCTGGCCCGTGGTAAGCGCCCAGGCCACAAGATTGTTCAATACCAGGTCGAAACGAATGCGCGGGGAGACGCCATATGCCGTGGCTGCACGAATGTAGGTCGGACAGAAATTCTCATCAGCCAGTTTGCCGAGGTCAATTTCGGACTTTATTTTCGATTCTCCATAAGGGGTCACCGGGTTGAATGCACCAGTTTCGTCTATAAAGTCGTTGCCAGCGGAGCCGTAGTTGGAGCAGGACGACGCATAGACAAAGCGCTTCACGCCGGCTGTCTTGGCGATTTCGGCAAGACGGACAGTCGCCTTGTGGTTGATATCAAAGGTCGCGTTCGGACGCAGATCACCGAGGGGATCATTCGACAGACCGGCCAGGTGCAGCACAGCGTCGAAGCCGACAAGATCGGCGATTTCCACATCCCGGATATCTTTACGGATTTCAGGGACCTGTATGATTTTGCCGCCTGGCGCGAAAGTGCAACGTTCAAAGATATCGCTGTCAAATCCCACGACCTCGTGGCCTGCCTTCACAGCCATCGGCACCAGCACGGTACCGATATAGCCCAGATGACCTGTGATCAATACGCGCATATCTAATTCTCCCAAGTCGCCCAGGGGCGATCGCCTGAGTCCCACATTTCTTCCAGTTTCGTCTTGTCGCGAAGCGTATCCATACAGGACCAAAAGCCTTTGTGGCGGTACGCCATGAGCTGACCTTCCCGTGCAAGTGTCTCCATCGGGGCATGTTCAAACATGACCATATCGCCTTCGATATAATCCATAACCTCAGGCTCCAGGACAAAGAAGGCACCATTGATCCAGCCTTCCGCCGTCTGCGGCTTCTCCTCGAAACTGGTAATTTTGTCGCCATCGAAAAGCATATGGCCATAACGGGCGGGCGGGCGAACAGCCGTAACGGTTGCTAGTTTTCCATGGGCACGGTGAAACGCCAGGAGGTCGTCAAGATTTACATCAGAGACGCCGTCCCCCCAGGTGAGCATGAAGGTCCCCTCGCCCAGATAAGGTTTTAACCGCTTGATCCGGCCACCGGTCAATGTGTCCATACCGGTATCGATCAGATCGATTTGCCATTCAGGGTGGGTGTTTTCGTGCTGCTGAACCGATGCGGAAGCATTTTGGCCGAGACGCACCGTCAGGTTACCACTCAGCGAGGAGTAATCGGCCATATACTTCTTGATGTATTCGCCCTTGTAGCCAAGCGCGATCACAAACTCATTCAAACCGAACTGGGAGTAGTGCATCATTATATGCCAAAGAATGGGTCGGCCACCGATTTCGACCATCGGCTTCGGGCGCACGCTCGTTTCTTCAGCGAGCCTGGTACCTTTACCACCGGCAAGTATGGCGATTTTCATCCTCTCTCTCCCAAGATACGAGATTGAGTTCCGGCAGCTGCAAGGATTCTGCAAGCTCAGTTTGAGTTATGACCTCAAGCGTCTGCGAATAATTGCGCAAGTTCGCTCTGCCTCTAGACTAGTGAAGGTTGTGTGTTTGAGCGTGAATGTTCCAGATTGATAGCGCAAATCTCCGGGGTAATCTCGCTAATACGCATTCTTGCCTACAAAACCATGGACTAGAGTTAATAGCAGAATCTCCAGGTCGAACCAGATTGACCAGTTATCGATATATTCAAGATCACAGCGAACCCGCTCTTGCATCAGGTACGGGCTGTCGGTTGGACCGCGAAATCCGTTGACTTGGGCCCATCCGGTTATACCGGGTTTGACTAGGTGCCGACTCGCATAGGAAGCCTGTTTAAGAGTCTCACCATACTGGTTGTTATGTGCAATCGCGTGAGGCCTCGGTCCGACCAACGACATCTCGCCCCGCAATACGTTAAACAACTGCGGCAGCTCATCCAGGCTGGTCTTTCGTAAGAATGCGCCGACACGCGTAACGCGCTGGTCGCCTTTCTTCGCCTGCTTTATTTCAATGCCATCTTCCATGACATTCATGGTGCGAAACTTGTAGATGGATATGATGTTGTGATTCAGCCCGTGCCTGCGCTGCCGGAAGAAAACTGGTCCGGGGCTGTCGATTTTAATAGCGACTGCGATGAGAGCGAAAATCGGAAGCGCAACCAGCATAAACAAGCTGCCGAGAACATAGTCCTCGACCGCCTTGACCAAATGGCCCCAGTGGCTGACTTTGTTTCGGCGCAAGCTGATAAGCTGGGTTTGGCCGACGCGCGACACACCATAGAAGGGTACGTCGTAGGCCAGCGGATCGACACAAACGCTGATTTGTACCGGCAGACCGTTAATCTCGTTCAGGATGTTGCGGATCGCGTCCTGGCGCAGCCTGGTTGTAACTATGATCACATCATCGAGCTTGCCCAGCGAACTGTGTCCTGGGTTGGAACAGGCACGCACTTTATCCAGTCCGGAGGTCGGACCGAATATCGCCACAACGCGCACTCCCGGCACGTTCTCCAAGGTATTTGCAAGCAGCTCCGCCGCCTTCTTGCACCCGAGTATGGCGATATTCCGTGCCACAAAACCATGCGCTACCAGCCAGCGCTGCACGCGCGCATAGCACGCTCTATTCACGATCAAAAAAACAAGCGATTGGAAAAACCAGATAATCAGCCAGCCGCGAGAGAACAGGGCAGAAACCTTGAAAGCGTAGCCGAGCGTCAGCAGCACCATAAATGAAAACAGAAGTAGTACGAAAAGCCGCGTCGGGCTGAATGGCCCGCTGTTGACCTCGGGTGAAAATCCTGCGCCGGCCTTTTGGAACAGTATTGTCGCGATGACACCGCAGATACCTGCCGCAATCAGGTATGGCGATAACGGAGCGCCTGCCCCGAACTGCGCGTCAATGTAGGCTACCTTGGCAATAAGAGCTGCCACCAGGATCAACAAAACATCGAAAATGTGAAAAATATCTGCGACAACACGCGCCGAAATTCTGTTGCCGATGCGATCAAACGCTGATGTTCCGACATATGCCGGTTGGGACACATTGGCCACAGGTACATACTCCAACAAACGTAATGGCCAGAAAAAATGAACTATTGTCCAACAAGAAACTCGCAGGAATTATATTGAAGTCCTTTGATTCATTTTGCAACAACTCACAAGTTTTGGTTAAAACATTTTTCGAAATTGTAAACACCAATACCCCACACCGCATCATGACGTGTCACTTTGATAAAACAGGGAAAAACGCGATGAGAAGGCGACAATCCGCGCATAGCTGTATTCAAATCGTTTACCAAAAATTAATTGTCTTTCAGGGTGCAGCCGTTCGATTTGCAACTTCGAGTGAATAGCCGGGAGTGGACTTCTGCACTCGCTGGGCGAGCCAACGGGCACTGTCTCGGGGATCACAATCACCCGGCGATGCACCTAAAGCGGGATGGATTCGCTGCAACCCATACTCTGTTTACCCCCACGCGGTGTCGTTCAAGGCATAATCGAATGTCTGATAATTCATCGCCAGCGCGTCGCGTTTACGTGCCGCATACTCGGGGTTCAATGCGCGGCTGATGATGAAGGGGACATCGCGTTTCGACAATCCGTCGTGCGTCCGTAACCGTTCGTCATTGAACCCTTCCAGATCATGGTCTTTTTTCCTGCGCCAATGCAGTTTCACATCGAAGACGATGATATCGCCTTCGCGGTCTTCGGGCAGATGAAATGCCTGCGCGCCCGGACCTGTTCTATGCCCTCAATCGGCCGAATGAATTCGATGACCTGGTTTGGTAAGATCCCGCCGTTGCAATTGACGTTCAAGAATCCCCGAGCGCACCGTGATGCCCCTTGAACGCGTCGTGACAGGACAGATAACCGAGGTTCTCCCCCAAGTTGCAGCTCGCGATGCTGACGACTTGCGAGCATGGAGGCGTTTGGATTTCGTTTGACCTCTTAGTGCACACATATTGCACACGCGGCTTTATAACTATCTGAATTATATAAACTTTGCGTCCACTCCATCATGGGCGCAATAGAGAAACGCCGAGCCATCGTGATGCATTTTGGGGAATTCACAGCCATAGTCGCAGTCCATACATAGCCAGCTGTATCCATGTCAAACTGGCCTTGGGTTTAGGTGCACACACAGCGCACACGAAAGAGACGAGTGAACGCACCGAACCTCTGTGGCTATCCCCTGCCCTCAGCGCAGTTGAAAATGTCACGACAAACGGACCCTAGACCGGAAAGTCCACCAGATATGCGCAATGCTCTTCTCGAGATGTCCGCTTTACTCCAGCAAGCAGACATATGGGAAGATGGCATTTGATGTCTGCTAGGCGCCAGGAGCGGACGTTCCTGCTCCTGAATAACCACCCACCTTGGCGCATCCCATCATATTTGCAAGATCTGCTCACTGCATTGACAGCAAACTCGAATACCTGTTCCCAGTGGAATGGACATACCGTTATACGCGGACTTGGTTCACGCGGTTATTGGACAACTCTCCAAAGTCATTTTCTCGTTTGAATTCGACCGGTCAAAGCCTCTTCGAGTTTTATGATCTGGATCATATTTTTTCCCACCCGGCGCCTTATCCTTGTTCACAACCGGTCTTGTAGAAACCGTTCATATGCAACTCGGCTTTCCAGCCGTGAACATGAGGGTTGGGCATGGCTGAAGTAGCACCCCAGATTATCGATATTTTAAAGAAGAATATGCGCGAACCGCCGAAGAGCATATCGCCGGATACCCCCATCAACGAACTTGGAATCGAATCGCTCGATCTCGCGGTGATCGTATTCGATATCGAAGATACGTTCGGGATCGAGATTCCATATAACGCGAATGAGGAAGTCGAGGATTTCATGACTGTTGGCTCTATCGCCACCAAGGTTGAAGAGCTCATCGCGAAGTCGCAAAAGGCGGCCTGAGACAGCTCACCGGTCGTCCAGTGAAGGCCGGCATTTCAGAAAAGCAAGTGCTGGAAGAATGGATGATGGCCAGCTTTCCACGGAAGCCAGCATAACCCGATCCCGGGGGCAATCCGGAAAATATTGGCTCACATATCGATCTGGAGGGGGGAGCAACGACGTGCATGAGAGCCCATATTCTATCGTGTTTCGCACACCTGAGCTGCTGGCGATCTTCGGCGCCTTGATCGTGTTCGAAATTCTCTGGTGCAAGTTCTATCTCAAGAGAGATTACGGATCCGGGGAAGCATTTGCCTCGATCGGCATTGCTATAGGGCGCGCCGCAGCCAAGGCCGTAATGGGCGTAATGATGGCCGGATTATATATGTTCGTCTACGAGCTGCGCCTGTTCACCATCGATATGACAGACTGGAAGTCATGGGTGATGCTCTTTTTGGGCGCTGACTTCTGCTACTACTGGATGCACCGTTTCAAGCATGAAATTCGCTGGATGTGGGCCGATCACTCCGTGCATCATTCCGGCAACTATCTCAATTTCTTCATGAACTATCGCCTTGGTTGGACTGGACTGATCGTCGGGACCTGGTTGATGTATCTGCCACTTGTGTTGCTGGGCTTTCACCCGGCGACAGTAGTCACGGCATTCGCGCTGAGTCTGGTCTGGCAGTTCTGGGTGCACACGGACATCATCGGAAAAACGGGACCGCTGGAATGGGTGCTCAATACCCCTTCACACCACCGCGTGCACCATGCGCGAAACCCGATCTACCTCGACAAGAACTACGCCGGCGTTCTGATCATCTGGGACCGGTTGTTCGGTTCCTTCCAGGAAGAACTGGAAGAAGAACCCGTCGATTACGGCCTGGTGACGCCTCTGAATTCTCTAAATCCCTTCGTCATCGCCTTCCATGAGTGGGGCAATCTCATTCGTGATGTGAGGCAGGCAAGAACTTGGAACGAGCGGCTGCGATCCGCGTTTGGCCGGCCCGGCGACGTGGCGCAGGCAAAACGCACTGTACAGAATGAGACAAATACTTCCCCTGACACAGCCGGCCATACCGCCACCTGATATGAACGTAACTGATCAGAAACAAAGGAGAATTCAAGAATGAGCGAAGCTCACGCCTATGCCCAAACCCTCGGCGAGGAGCAGAGTGTCTGGTTCAAGATATCGCCATTCCTCAGCGCGGAGAATCCAATGGAGGTTCTGATGCGGATGAGCGAGAGGCGCGGTGGGTGTTTTCCGGTGAAACTGAAATCGGAAAAGATATTTTTTCTGACTGACATCGAGCATATCCGCCACGTTCTCGTCGACAAGGTCGACAATTACAAAAAATACTTCGAGGGTCTTAAACCGGTCTTCGGCAAGGCCATGATCACGATTGATGGTTCGCTCTGGCAGAAAATACGCAAACCACAGCAGCCCTTTTTTCATCCAAGTGTCTATGAGGATTACTATCCCCATTTAATGACGGCCGTTAAATCGAAAATCTCCGAATGGTCGGACCTGGCTGCAAGCGGCGAGGAAGTTGAAGTTCTGGAACAGACCTGGGGTCTGGCGGCCGACATGGCATGCAGGGCGCTGTTCGACCGCGAGATGCCGTTTAATCCTCATGCCGTTTTTGGCGCGGTCAAAGCCTATACGGATCCGGAGAACCACAAGGCGATCCGCGCAAAGAAGGTGAGCGGCGACGTAAATGAAGTCAGTGATGATGAGGATGCGGTACAGGCCATTTCCGCATGGTTATCGCTTCCGGATGCGGTGACCGGGGCGAAGCCGTTAAGCGACAGGGAGCAAACGCTTCTGAAAATGCTGGAGAAAGCGGAAGCTGATACTGAAGCTCCAGAGTTTGATCATCAGCAGGTGCTGGATGAGATAAAACAATATCTGTGGGCAGGCACGGAGACGACGGCCCTCACATTGGGCTGGATATTCTATCTGTTGTCGCAGCATCCCGAAGTTACCGAAAAGATATGCAGGGAAGGCGAAGAAGTTTACGGGGATCGGGAGCCGACGTGGGAAGACATCCAGAAACTGACCTATACGCGCGCCGTCATGCTGGAAACCTTGCGGTTATACCCACCGGCCTGGGCGCTGATGCGCACAGCAGACGAAGAGGACGAAATCGGTGGCCACAAGATCGCGCCGGGCGACAAAGTCGTACTCTCGCCTTACATGGTCCATCACAACGCGAAATATTGGGACGATCCGGAAAAATTTGATCCGAGCCGGTTTCTTCCGGGCAGCATCAAAAAACGCGTCAAATACAGCTATCTGCCATTCGGTGCAGGCAAGCGCTTCTGCCTTGGCGGACAGCTTTCCCAACTCGAAACCGTGCTGGCACTGACGATGCTGTTACGCCGCTTCCGGCTGGAATATGCCGGAGATGGCCCGGCGAAATTCGGTGCATCGGTGATGCTGACGCCCAAGGGCGGGTTGCCGTTCAAATTGCACGCGCTTTCCTGAGAAAGGACAACAGCGGCCATCAAGCGGTTTTATCCGCAATGGCCACCGCAATTGTTGTCACTGCAATTTTCCCCATCATAGGAAGGATGGACACATGGCAGAAGAACCTATCCCGGCGCAACTAAGCCCCTATCAGGTCGAGACCGAAAAAGGCAAAACCTACAAATGGTGCCGTTGCGGCCGCAGCAAGAACCAGCCCTTCTGCGACGAGTCGCACAAGGGAACGGGTATCGAGCCCCTCGAATTTGTCGCTGAAAAGGACGAGACGGTCATTTTGTGCGGCTGCAAGGAAACCGGGGATTCTCCCTTTTGCGATGGATCCCACAATTACCTCTGACCCTCTGACGGGACGATTGCGACCGTTAGTACCCCCGTTCCGCCGCAACATGGAGTTATCTCATGGCTAGCAAAAGTTCCGATAAGCGCTACTGCCTGATTGGCGCGGGAGCCTGTGGCTTGCCGATTATCAAGAATTTCAAGGAACGCGGAATTCCGTTTGATTGCTTTGAAAGCGAGGCGGACATTGGCGGTATCTGGAATCCGGACCATCCTAATCGTGTTTACGAGGCCATGTGCCTGAATACGTCGAAGAGCCTCACCCGCTACAGGGGCTTTCCAATTCCGGAAGAGTACACACAGTTCATGAGCAGACCGCAGGCGGTGGATTATCTCCATTCCTACGCCCGCCATTTTGGCCTCTATGACACCATCACCTTCAACACCACGGTCAAGAAAGTCGCAAAGGATGGAGACAAGTGGCGGGTGACGGTTTGCGGTGAGAAGCGGCCGAGGATTTACGAAGGTCTGGTGGTTACGACCGGGCATCATTGGGACCCCAAAATGCCCAAATATCCAGGCAAGTTCTCTGGCGAGATTCTGCATTCAATTGACGTGAAGGAACGGGACCAACTGCGCAACAAGAGGGTTCTCGTTGTTGGTGCCGGCAATACCGGTTGCGATCTCGCCGCTGAGGCCGTTTATCTATCGAAGTCAATCTTGCACTCCATGCGGCGGTCTTACTATTTCTTGCCCAAATTCGTTTTCGGGCAGCCGCTTGACCGCCTGCTCGACCACACCCAGCGCTGGCCCTTGCCGCGCAAGTTTCTGCGCTGGCTCTATGGCCTCGGTTTCTTCGTGCTGGTTGGCCCGCACAAGAAACTCGGATTGCCGGAACCGGACCACAAGATCCTCGAGTCCCATCCCTCGGCCGCCGCTGCTTGGCTCGTTCAGCAGGCCCAGGGGAGGATCAAGGTGAAGCCCGACATCGATAAACTCAAAGGCAGCAAAGTCTTGTTCAAGGATGGCACCGAGGCTGAGGTTGATCTCATAATCTATTGCACCGGATTCCATGCGACGTTTCCATTCATGGACGATAGGTATTTCGTCGACAATGACGGTTCCTCACCGATGTTTCTCAACGCTTTCCACCGCGAATATGACAACCTTTTTGCTGGAGGGCTGGTTCAACCGGCGGACGGGAGCTTCTGGCAGTTAGCCGATTATCAGGGGCAACTGATCGCCAGCTTTATTGTCGCCCAGGAACTAGATCCGAAAAAGGCAGCCTGGTTCCACGGGCTGAAGAAAACAGCAAGGCCGGCCACGGACCATGGCGTAACTTACGTCGACAGCGAACGGCACAAGCTGGAGGTGCAGCACTATCGTTACCGCACTTATATCAAGAAACTTCTCGGCAAATTCGGTCCCCTGTCAGCCGCCAGGTTCCCTGACCAGTCGACGCAAACGGTGACCAGGCATGGTCGCGCCAGCAAGGTCAAGGACGCATTTGACAGCCCACTGAAAGCGTGAGCGCTTTTGGATGTGGTAGCCCAGCAAACAGGGCGAGTGAAAAGACTGACCC
>DEIT01000138.1 GCA_002352635.1 Hyphomicrobiaceae bacterium UBA2767
GCGTGTCATGAGCACAAATCCTGCGACTGCGCCGGATCGAGACGCGCCGCTTCCCATAGATGGACGCGACGAAAAGGCTTTTGGCTTCTGGATCTATTTGATGAGCGACGCGATCATTTTCGCGCTTCTCTTCGCAACCTACGTGGTTCTGTCCGGCAACACCGCAGGCGGCCCGGGCGGCAAGGAATTGTTCGATCTGTCGCGCGCATTCGGAGAGACAATGCTGCTGCTCGCCAGCAGCGCGACCTTCGGCTTTGCAACCATGGCGATGATTGCAAGGGACAGGAACGGCGTGCTCATGTGGCTCGCGGTGACATTCCTGTTGGGTGTGGGGTTTCTCGCGATGGAGATCGGCGAGTTCCGAGGAATGATCGATGAGGGCGCCGGTCCTGACCGGAGCGGATTCCTTTCGGCATTCTTCACGCTTGTCGGGACCCACGGGGTGCACGTCACCACGGGGCTGGTCTGTATTGTGGTTATGGGTGCCCAGGTGATGACCAAGGGATTGACCAATCCGGTCGCATCCCGTCTCTACCGGCTTGGCCTTTTCTGGCATTTCCTGGACATTGTCTGGATCGGTATCTTCTCCGTCGTTTACTTGCCGGGGGTCCTCGATGGATAAATCACCTGCCCAACACACGCCGACCCGAAGTGCCTATGTGACGGGCCTCGTCCTTGCCGTGATCCTGACGGCCGTTCCATTTGCGCTCGTAGCCTTTAAACTGCTCTCACCCCTGCCAGCGCTTCTGGCGATCGCGGTTGCGGCCGTCATTCAGGTTGGCGTTCACCTGCGCTACTTCCTGCATATCGATCTGACGCATACGCCGCGGGAGAACCTTCTTGCGCTTAGTTTTGCGGCATTGCTGATAGTGATCATGGTCGGCGGGAGTCTTTGGATCATGTTCGATCTACATCACCGTATGATGTAGCAGGCGGCCAAACCAAAATTTGGACGCGCTCCGGGGGCAAGGGTGGATATTCACTTTCGCATAGTCTCATCGATCCTCGTTTTGCTTGCGCTCATTGGTTTCGCGATGTTCCTTCGCCGAGTCGGCCTGCTCCAAGAGCAGGACGGTGAGGTGTTTTCCAAGCTGATAACGAACATTACCTTGCCCGCACTGATCTTCGTGTCCATGGCGCGCACAGAGCTTCATTGGGCGGAGTTGGAACTTGCCGGTTTCATGGCAGTTGCCACGGTCATCTGTCTCGCCTTGGGATGGCTGGTCGGGCGCGCACTTAAAGTTGAGGCGCCGGCCATGGGCGCCATTGTCCTGTGTTCGGGAATCGGCAGTTCGTCGCTGCTCGGACTGGCCCTGATCGCCCAGGTATTTCCCCATCACGACGAAGCGATGGCCGAAGCGGTCGTGCTCTCGAGCCTTGGCGTTCAACCTATCCTGTACACACTCGGCCCGCTGATCGCGCTCTATTACGGCAGCACTGATTCTGCACCGGACGGCCGTTTGAAGGCGGCGCTAAGTTTCTTCTACTCGCCGATCTTTCTCTCGTTCGTCGGAGGGCTTGCCATCACTCTGGTTTTTGGCGTGATCAAGCACCCGGTTTTCAAGAGTGTTCTGGATGGCGTTCATGTGCTGGGTGCCGCCAATACATTCCTGGTCACTTTGACAGTCGGTTTGCTGTTGCGATTGGAGTCGCTGCGCGCGGTACTCATCATTGCCGCGGGCGTCGGCGTCGTGAAGCTGTTTATCATGCCGGTGATCTTGTGGGCCGAGGCGCATGTTCTCGATCTCAAAGACTGGCAACTCGATGTTCTGGTGCTTGAAGGATCGATGCCGGGCGGTACACTGGCAGTCATACTGTGCAGTGCTTATGGCTGCGATGCGCGATTGGGGTGCAAGATCGTTTTCTTTACGACAATTGCAGCCGTGATCACAGTGCCGCTCATCTACGAAGTGCTGAGTGCACTTAAGTAGGGATATGGTATGGCATATCCGGTAACACTGGTGCAGTACGATCACACTTGTCAGACAATGGCGTTCCTATACATTTGCCACATGAAATCACGGACATAACTGGTGCTTCACCGATGCGGAGTTTTCTTCTCGGATTGATTGTGGCTTTGCTGCTTGGGCTCACCAGCCCGGCCATCGCCCAGGATTCAACGAAATCCAAACCCAGCGTTATCGTCGCAACCATCACAAATCGTGATGTGGCGAAACAGCGGGTCTATGTGGGCAGGGTCAATGCTCGCAAGACGGTTCGGATACAGGCGCGTGTCGAAGGGACGCTGCAGCAGCGCAATTTCAAGGAAGGCGGATTTGTCAAAAAAGGTGATCTGCTTTTTGTGATCGAACAGGACGCGTATAAGGCAGCCGTCGCCCAAAGCAAGGCCGATGTGTCGGCGACGCAGGCCCAGCTGAAACAGACCGAAGTCGATTACGAGCGGGACAAGGGTCTCGCTGCTACGAATGACATCACAAAGCAGGCGCTCGATTCAGCGCTCGCAAATCGGGATGTCGCCAAAGCAAATCTCCACAAGGCCGAAGCGGTGCTGACCGCTTCGCAGCTCAACCTGAGCTACACCGAAATTCACAGTCCGATCAACGGACGCATTAGTTCAGCCAGTGTAGATGTCGGGAATCTTGTCGGGCCCAGCAGCGGTACGCTTGCAACCATCGTCAGCCTCGACCCCATCTATGTGACCTTTTTTGTCAGTGAGAGAGACTTGATAGAGGCACGCAAAGCGGGTCTGGTAAAAGGCTCAAAAGCCGCGCTTACGCCCCATCTGCAGCTTTCGGATGGGAGCACGTATTCCAAGCCTGGAAAGCTTGATTATCTCGGCATCGAAATCGGGCAAGGAACCGACACGATCGAAGTGCGTGCCACTTTCGAAAACCCCAATCACGTACTTATTCCGGGTCAGTTTGTGAATGTAACGCTCAAGTCCGACAAGACGAAGACGGCTGTGGTTGTGCCGCAGATCGCACTTCAGAACGATCAGACCGGGTCTTATGTGCTCATTGTCGACAAGAGCAACAAGGTGGTGAAGCGTGTCGTGAAACTCGGGGAACAGGCCGGCATCGATTGGGTCGTCAAAGACGGTCTCAAAGAAGGCGAGCGCGTGATCGTTCAGGGTATCCAGAAGGTACATCCGGGCGTGGTGGTCAATCCCGTGCAGAAAAAAGGCTGATCCCATGCTGTCGGAATTCTTTATCGACAGGCCGAAATTCGCCTTTGTGATTTCGATTGTCATGACCCTTGTCGGTGCGATCGCAATCTATTTCATACCCATTTCCGAATACCCCGATATCGCACCGCCGCAGGTTGTTGTGAACGCGCAGTATCCGGGTGCTAATGCGTCAGACATCGCGAAGACTGTGGCGGTGCCGGTCGAAACGCAGATCAATGGCGTCGATGGCATGATCTATATGTCATCAACCAGTTCCAACAATGGCACCTACCAGCTGACAGTTACATTCGCGATCGGCACTGACCCCGATATCGCCGCGGTCAATGTGCAAAACCGCGTTGCACTGGCGACCCCACAATTGCCTCAGGCCGTTACACAGCAGGGCGTTACGACCAAGAAGCAATCGAGCAGCATGCTGCTGGTGGTGAATCTGATTTCGCCCAACGCAACGCATGATGAGATTTTTTTAAGCAATTACGCATCGATCAAGATGCAGGATGCGCTTGCGCGTATCCCGGGGGTCGGGAGTGTCTCGCAGTTCGGTCCGCTGGACTATTCCATGCGGGTCTGGATCGACCCGGACAAGCTTTCCGCTCTGAATTTGACGGCGACTGACGTTTCCAATGCCGTACAGTCACAGAGCCTGGAGGCGTCGGCCGGTCAGATCGGCGCGCCACCCTACGGATCTTCATCCGAGTTCCAGTTCACGTTGCAAACCAAGGGCCGTCTCGACTCGGTCAAGGAGTTCGAAAACGTCATCGTTCGTGCGAACCCGGATGGTTCCATGGTGCGCATCAAGGATGTGGCCCGCGTAGAGCTTGGCTCCCGATCCTATTCCTCCAAATCTGCACTCAACAACAAGCCCGCTGCGTCAGTCGCCATTTATCAGGCCTCGGGCGCCAACGCGCTCGACGTGGCAGATCAGGTTTATTCAGAGCTTGAGCAATTGAAGGAGGCGTTTCCTGAGGACGTGGAATACGAACTCCTCTACGACATCACCAAGGCTGTCCGTGAGTCTATCGACGAGATCATGCAGACGCTTGGCATGACCGGTGCCCTGGTGATTGCCGTCACATTTCTGTTTCTGACGAATTGGCGCACGACCCTGATCCCCGCAATTGCGATCCCCGTATCGCTCATCGGCACTATGGCCATCCTTTATATGATCGGCTTTTCAGCCAATCTGATCACGCTGTTCGCAATCATTCTCGCCATCACGCTCGTTGTCGATGACTCCATTGTCATCACCGAGAATGTCGAGCGCATCATGGAGGAGGAGGGGCTGTCCCCCCGCGAAGCCACCATCAAGGCGATGAACCAGGTCACACGACCAATCATCGCCACCACATTCGTGCTGCTCGCGGTGTTTGTGCCGGTATGCTTCTTTCCCGGCATCACCGGCAAAGTCTATTTGCAGTTTGCGCTCACCATCACAGTTGCCTTCGTCCTTTCGGCCATCAATGCCCTGACGCTGGCGCCGGTCTTGTGCGTAACGCTCCTGAAAAAAGCACCGGGCGCGCCGCGGGGTCTCCTCGCGCTGTTCCCGAAATTCGTCGACAAATGCCGCAACGTTTACGTGAAGATCGTTGAGTTTATGCTCGCACGTCTGGTGCTGTCGGTTGTCATTTTTGCCGCTTTCTTTGCCGGCACTATCTATATGATCTGGAAAGTGCCGACCGGCTTCGTTCCGCTGGAAGATAAGGGTGTACTGCTCGTCAATGTGCAGCTTCCCGATGGCGCCGCGCTCCGGCGTACCAGCGACGTGGCCGCCAAAATGTCGACCCTCATCAAGGAGATGGATGGGGTCGACGATGTCATTTCGGTAACCGGTTACAGCATTCTTGCTGGAGCGGGCTCCAATTACGCGCTTTTGATCCCCGTACTCGCACCCTGGAGTGAGCGCACCAGTGCCAATCTGCAATGGTTCCGGATATTGGAACGTATGGATGAAAAGCTTGCCACGGTTCCGGAGGCCGATGCATTTGCGCTGCCGCTGCCGCCTATTAACGGGTTGGGTCTGAGCGGCGGTGTTACGGGACAGTTGCAAGACAATGTGGGGCGCCCGATTCAGGACCTCGCATCGGTGACACGCGCGCTCGTTGTGGCTGCGAATGAACAACCTGAATTTCTGCGCTTCTTCAGCACACTGTCTGCAGGTGCGCCGCAATACTATCTTGAGATTGACCGTGTGAAAGCGGAGTCGCTTGGTGTTCCGGTCAGCACTATTTTTGACGCGCTCAAGGCCAACCTCGGCAGCGCGTATGTTAATAACTTCAACCTGTTTGAGAAACTCTATTGGGTGATCATTGCCGCCGACGGCAAATACCGGGATTCACTCAGCGATGTCGGGCGCATCCAGGTCAGAAACAGTCAGGGCGACATGGTGCCGCTCGCCGCCATGGTCGAAATGAAATCGGTCATCGGGCCCGAGGCCGTGAACCGTTACAATCTGGTCCAGACCGCACCGGTGCAGGGCATGACGGCAACCGGATACAGCACCGGGCAGGCGATCGCGGCGATCGAAGAGGTTGCAAGCAAAGTCCTGCCCGAAGGCTATGGCGTCGAATGGACAGGAATGTCGTTTCAGGAGGTCAAGGCTTCCGGCCTGATGATCTATATTTTCATGTTCGCCTTCCTTTTCGCCTATCTTTTCCTGGTCGCGCAGTACGAAAGCTGGAGCTTGCCGGTGGCGGTAATGCTGTCAGCGGTTTTTGCCGTGTTCGGAGCGATGTTGCCGCTGGCGCTCATATCGCTGCTCGACAACAATCTTTATGCGCAGATCGGTATCGTTCTGCTGATCGGGCTCGCTGCCAAAAAAGCCATCATGCTGGTTGAGTTTTCGCGGGTGCGGCGTGAGGAAGGGGAGTCGATCCTGGAAGCGGCCATGAGTGCGGCGCGAACGCGATTTCGTCCCGTGACCATGACGGGCGTGTGTTTCATCATCGGAGTGCTGCCGCTCGTGTTTGCAACGGGCGCCGGCGCATCAAGTCGTGTCTCGATCGGGGTGGTCGTATTTTCAGGCATGATCTTCGATTCCATCGTTGGCCTGTTTTATATCCCGGTTCTCTATTTCATCTTCCAGACGATGCGTGAGAGGAAAACTGCCCGCCAAAAACCTGCAGCCAAGGCCACCTAGCGGGCTTTCGTTGTGACAGGACAGTTGATGAAAAGGGGATTTCCCTTCAAGGGACTTTGCGATCCGTATATAGTCGTTAGACGAGCAGGGGCTGGCAGGAGCAATATCAATTTCTGTCGGCTTTCGGCCATCGGAGCGTCTGGAGGTCAGTCGCGTTGGGAGTAAGTCGGCATGCGCGTCATTGATGCGGCCAAAGACAGCGTGTCTGTGTCCAAAAGCCGGTTGTTGGCCGGCATTGCTTCGGCATTTCTTGTCGCACTCGCGGCCGGTCATGCCCAAGCGGAAACCCTGAACGCTGCACTTGCCACTGCATATACGACCAATCCTCAACTGGAAGCGGCACGAGCTTCTCTGCGTGCGACAGATGAAAGCGTTCCTCAGGCACGGGCAGGGTTTCGTCCCACCATTACCGGCCAGGCCGGCGCGGGACATGAGGACCGCGACCTCAAACTGACGACGCCGCTCCGCCGCAACATTCTCGACGGACGTGGACGGCGGCTCGATCTGGACAGTCAGGATGATCCGCGCGGCTATTCGGTGACGCTCAACCAGTCATTGTTTAGAGGGTTTCAGACCATCAATACGGTACGGGAAGCGGAAGCAAACGTTCTTGCCGCACGCGAGAACCTGCGCAGTACCGAACAGACAACACTGCTGAATGCCGTCACCTCTTACATGGACGTGATCCAGAACCAGGCCACTGTTGGACTGCAAAAGAACAATGTAGACGTGCTCACGCAGTATCTCGCCTCGAACGAGCGCCAGTTCAAGGCCGGCGCCAAAACGGAAACTGACCTGGCGCAATCGAAAGCTCAGAGGGCGTCGTCTTCCGCGGCACTTGAGGGCGCCAAAGCGCAACTTGAATCCAGCCGTGCGAGTTATGTGGAGAATATCGGTCGCTCGCCTGGTGTTCTCCAGACACCGCCTGCGATCAACCATCTGCTGCCCCACTCGCTCGGCGAGGCGATAAGCGTGGCGCAAGAAGAGCATCCCTCTATCATCGCAGCGCTTTTTCAGGAGCAGGCCGCCCGCAATGCTGTTGCTGCCGCCAGAGGCAAGATGCTGCCGCAGGTAGATTTGCAGCTGCAGCATTCGCGCGAGTATGACGCCTCCAGTATCGTGGATGAGAAGGGGGAAACGTCGGCCATGGTGCGTCTGACAGTACCGTTTTATCAGGGCGGTAGCCCGTCTTCACAGGTGCGCCAGGCCAAACAGATCCTGTTCCAGCAGCAGGAGCAGCTGCGTCAGGCTCGCCTTCAGGTGCGCACCGGTGTTGTTTCCGCCTGGTCGCAGTTGATGTCCACACGTTCACAACTGGAATCCAATCGCGTATCCGCGGATGCAAACAAGGTTGCCTTAACCGGCACGCGACGGGAGGAAAAGGCTGGCACACGAACGGTTCTGGACGTCCTGAATGCAGAGCAGAACGCACTGACGTCACAGGTTCAGCTCGTCACGGGCGACAGAAATCTGGTGGTTGCGAATTACACGCTGCTTTCGGCAATTGGCCGTCTGACTGCATTAAACCTGCGTCTTGCCGTCGAATTGTACGATGCTGAGGCTTACTACAGATTCGTGCGCCGCAAGCTCTGGGGTACGCGTGTGGAACCCAATGGCAGTTGGGTTGAGCGAAATCAAGGCGTTCGCGGACGCTAATCGGCAACCTCCGGCTGATCTCTTGCTATAACCAGGTGAGTTGCCTAACCTCTTTGATTCATAAGCAGTATTGAGTGCGCCACTCAGTTAGAGCGGTAGGGGAGCAAATGGAACTTCTCGATAAACTGTTCGATGCGGCGCCGTTGTTGGCCCTCTTCGTGACATTGGCGCTCGGATACGTTGCGGGAAAATTCAAGGTTGGCCGATTTGTTCTCGGTGGTATCGCTGGAACGTTGCTTGTCGGCGTCGTCATCGGCCAACTCGGCATCAAGATCGATCCCGGTGTGAAGTCGATCTTCTTTGCATTGTTCATTTACGCCGTGGGTTATCAGGGTGGGCCGCAGTTCTTTCAGTCGCTAAACAGACGTACAATCAATCAACTGGTTTCGGCGTTTGTTATGTGCTTTGTCGGGCTGATTTGCGTGCTGGTTGCGGCCTGGACGTTTGACCTCGACCGCGGAACTGCGGCCGGGTTGGCTGCTGGCGGACTGACCCAGTCGGCCATTCTGGGAACCGCCGGAGATGCAATCTCCAAGCTCGACGTATCCGCTGAACAGATCAAAACCATGCAGACCAACGTCGCGGTTGGATATGCTGTCACCTACATCTTCGGTTCACTCGGACCCATTATCATAGCCACATGGTTCATCCCGATGGTGATGGGATGGGACATCCGCGCCGAGGCGGTCAAACTTGCTCAATCCATTTCCGGCGGCAGGCCAGAGCTTGATCCGGGCCAGTTCGACGCGATCAAGCGTGTTTCGACGCGCGTCTACAAGGTCACTGCCGCAAGCAAGGCAAATGGAACGAAGGTGGATGCCGCGCAAAAGGGAATGTCTGATGCGAAGATCGAGGCGATCTTCCGCGACGGCAGGGAGATTGACGCCACCGATCAGACCAAAATCGAGTCTGGCGACATTGTTGCGGTCACTGGTCTGATTTCGGGAATTGCAAAGACAGAGGGGTATCTCGGGACGGAAGTGCAGGCTCCTCCGGAGTTCCAACTTGTTGAAGAGGCGCGCGAGATCATTCTCACCAATAACCAGCTCGCCGGGCACACCATCCAGGAAATAAATGAGCACGTGAACACCGATTTGCGCCGCGGTGTTTATACAATCAGGATCAGACGGGCAGGGCATGATCTGCCGTTATTGCCAGGCCTTGAGCTGCACAGGGGTGATGAGTTGCACATTGTCGGGACACCCAAGGACCTCGATCGGGTTCAAGGAATGATCGGCTACAAAATTTCGGCGGCCGCGATTACCGACTTTGTATTCTTCGGTATTGGCATGGCGCTCGGCATTCTGGTCGGCATGGGGACAGTCAAACTGGCGGGCGTGCCGGTTACCCTCGGCACCGGTGGTGGATGTCTGCTCTCAGGGTTGCTGTTTGGATGGCTGCGCAGTACACACCCGCGCTATGCAGCCCTTCCGACGGGCGCATCGAACTTCTTGCGCGACTTCGGTCTGGCAGTTTTTGTCGCGGTTGTTGGTCTCACCGCGGGACCACAGGCATTCGTCACAATCAAGGAACTCGGCGTAACGTTGCTGTTGCTCGGTGTCGCGGTGACTCTGCTCCCGCAGATCATCACGTTCTATTTTTCCTATTACGTCCTTGGAATCCGCAATCCCATAGAGGCGCTGGCATGTGTGGTCGGCGGACGGAGTGCCAATCCGGGCTTCGCCGCTTTGCTCTCCAAGGCTGGCAATGCAACGCCTGTGGCTACCTTCACGGTGACCTATGCGGTCGCAAATGTCTTTCTGACCTTATGGGGGCCGTTGATCATCGGCATTATCTCCAAGAACGCTGCCCAGTAACCTGTTACGAGGAGAGTATGAAATGGCTGAAGAGGACCTTAGTGCATACGCCAAACTCAGCCCGTTCGAACTCAAGGACAAACTGATCGAACTTGCGTCTTCTGACTCAGAGCGCATGATGTTGAATGCCGGGCGCGGCAATCCCAATTTTCTCGCAACACTTCCCCGCAGGGCATTCTTGCGGCTCGGCGATTTTGCCATACGAGAGTCGGAGCGCTCTTACGCCTATCTCAACAGCGGTTTCGGAGGCTTGCCTGAACAAAAGGGCATGGTCGAGCGCTATGAGACATTTGCGCAAGGGCACGAGGATACCGAAGGCGTCAAATTTCTGCTCTCCGCAATCACCTATGTGAAGGATCGTCTTGGCCTGGATCAGGAAGAATTCCTGGCCGAAGCCGTAGGGGCTTTCCTCGGTTGCAACTATCCGGTGCCGCCGCGCATGCTCACGCACGCGGAAGCAATCGTGAAAGCCTATCTCGAACAGGAAATGTATGGCGGTGCACCGCATATCGGCGGAGATTTTTCCATCTTCGCGACCGAAGGCGGTACTGCCGCCATGACGTATGTCTTCGAGACCATGAGCGTAAATGAACTCATCAAACCCGGTGACAAGATTGCCCTTGGAACGCCGATATTTTCTCCGTATCTGGAAATTCCGCCACTGCCCCAATACGACATGGAAGTCGTTGATGTGCGCATGGACGAAGAGGAGGACTGGCAATTCCCTTCGTCTGAGTTGAAGAAACTCGAAGATCCAGCAATCAAGATCTTCTGTTTGGTCAATCCGGCCAATCCCCCGTCCGTAAAGATGTCCGACGCAGGATTGGACGAACTCGCCAAGCTCATAAACACCAAGCGACCGGACTTGTTCATCGTCACGGATGATGTCTACGGCACATTTGCGGACGATTTCGTCTCGCTGTTCGCCAAATGCCCGCGCAATGCGCTTTGCGTCTATTCGTTCTCGAAATATTTCGGTGCGACGGGCTGGCGTCTTGGCGCCATGGCATTGCACGATAACAACGCGTTCGACGACGCACTTGCCGCACTTCCCGATAAGGCAAAAAAGAAACTCGACAAACGCTATTCGTCGCTCACGACGGACCCGCGTTCTGTCCGTTTCATTGACCGGCTGGTGGCCGACAGCCGCGCAGTTGCGCTCAACCATACCGCCGGTCTTTCAGTGCCGCAGCAACTTCAGATGACTCTGTTCTCGTTGTCCGGTTTGATGGACCTGGAAAGCCGGTACAAGAATGGCGCCAAACGCCTTATCCGCCACCGCTACGCCACCTTGTGCGCCAACATCGGCATCAAGGCGGATCAAAGTGAAAACGAGGTTCATTACTACTATCTGATCGATCTGGAGAAACTCGGCCGCCGGCTGTTTGGCGACGCGTTTGCGAAATGGTTCAGCAAAGGCGATCGGGGCACGGATTTTCTGTTTCGCCTCGCCAAGGAAACCGGGGTCGTGCTGCTGCCTGGCAAGGGTTTTGAGGTGGTTGATGCCTCGGTACGCGTTTCGCTTGCCAATCTGACCGATGCCGATTATTCGGCCATTGGAAAGTTTACCCGCAAGGTGCTCGACGAGTTCCACCATGAATTCAAGAAAAGTGGGAAATAGCGCGATCGGGTGACGCTGCGAAGGTTGACCATTTTGGCGATGGGCCGGATTGGGCGGCGGCTCAAGCTAGTATTCCTTCGCCCTGAATTTGGCTTGCGCTTTTTCCTCATGAAGAACAGGGAGACGGTATGACCGTCAAAGTGACATTCGCCGGATCTGGAGATGCGTTCGGGTCGGGCGGTCGGCTCAACACGTGTATTCTCGTTGAAGCGCCGGATGTCTGTTTCGCTATCGACTTTGGCGCATCCAGTCTGATCGCCCTCAACGCACTCGACATCCCGCACAACAAAATCGACGCCATTCTGCTGACGCATCTTCACGGAGACCACTGCGGTGGTGTGAGTTCACTGATGATGGATGCGATGCTGAGCGCGAAGCGTGAAACACCCCTTACGATTGCCGGACCGGTTGAGACAAGGGCGCATCTGCCGAAGGTCCAGGAGGCCTTGTTTCCGGGCTCGCATGTCATGGAACCAAAGTTCAGCGTGGATGTCATCGACATGGATGTACTTGTGCCGCACGACATTCGAGGACTAAGAGTGACGACTTATCCGGCCATTCACACAAAAGCCACCAAGCCCACATCGATGCGGGTAGAGGTGGCGGGCAAAGTAATCGCCTACACGGGAGACAGCGCCTGGACGGAGCATATTCCTGATGTTGCGCGCGGCGCGGATTTGTTCATCAGCGAGTGTTATTTCCATGAGAAGCGCGTGCCCTTCCACATGAACTACTCCGACATCAAGGAGCACGCCCAGGAGCTGGAGGCGAAGCGCATTGTTCTGACGCACATGGGTTCCGAAATGCTCGATGCGCAGGACCGTGTTGAGGAAGAGTGCGCCTATGATGGGATGGTCATCGAGCTTTAGGGACAAGGCGGATCGAGCAAACTCATTTTCACGGCGGCTGAAAACCAGCTTTATTCAGTACACAAATTGATTGCGGCAGAATGTCATAATTCCACGGTTTCAGGGCACAAGCGGCTGGTTCTCTCGGGCGACCTAAAACGTTGTGGTTGCTCTATTTTTTATACCTTTAGCCACTGCCTCTATAATTGGAATAAGTCTAAGATATTGTTTTAAATGTATTTTTTAGAACGATTCTACTCACCCGCTATTGACTCCGGGTCCTCCAGAATGTCTGCTGACACGGCGTTTTACGAGAATTCGAACGCTAAACATTATTCCGATATCGGGGCTTTGAACCCTGCCTATTGGGGAAAAAAATGATCTCATCACGCTTCCGGCAGGGCGTCCGCCGTGCCGTTTTCGCAGTCATCATTCTGGGCCTTTCTACAACAGCCGTGACCCATGCGCGGGCGCAGGTCGCCGCCAGGGATGTTCTCGAAATCTACGCTGATATCGCGCATGCGACCTATGAAGATTCCCTCGTCACCGCTCAGACCTTACGCACGGTCATAAAGGTCTTTTTGGCAACGCCCACCGCACAGACAATGCGCGCTGCGAGAGCTGCCTGGATTGCCGCGCGTGAACCTTACTAGCAGAGCGAGGCTTATCGGTTTGGCAATGCGGTCGACGACGACTGGGAAGGCAAGGTCAATGCCTGGCCCCTCGATGAAGGCCTCATCGACTACGTCGCAGGCGACTATGGTGCCGAGTCCGAAGTAAACTCGCTTTACACTGCCAACGTCATTGCCAATTCAAAGATCAAGATTGGCGGCAGAGATGTTGACACGCGCAAGATCACCAAGGCGCTGCTGACCAAGGTTCTGCACGAGGCCGGTGAGATTGAAGCTAATGTGGCTACCGGGTATCACGCCATCGAGTTTTTGCTCTGGGGGCAGGACCTCAATGGTACGCAGGCCGGTGCCGGAACCCGCCCTGCAAGCGACTTCAACGTGAAGCAATGCACCAACGGAAGTTGCGCCCGGCGTGCGGCTTACCTGCGCGTCGTAACGGATTTGTTGATCGATGATCTTTCGTGGATGGTCGCTCAGTGGGCGCCGGAAGGTGCTGCTCGCAAGGAGCTTCTGGAGGCTCCTGCTTCGGTTGGTTTGATGCGCATCTTCACCGGTCTTGGCAGCTTGTCTTATCGTGAACTCGCCGGCGAGCGGATGCAGCTTGGCCTGCTGATTAACAATCCCGAGGAGGAACATGATTGCTTCTCGGACAACACCCACAATTCCCACTATTTCGATCAGGTCGGAATTCGAAACGCCTATTTCGGACACTACCGCCGCGTCGATGGCTCCATTGTGTCCGGTCCAAGTCCGTCCGATCTGATCAAGGAGAAGGCTCCCGATACCGATAAGGCTCTGCGCGCACGTCTCAACGAAACGCTTGCGGCGATGGCGGCAATGGTCCACCGCGCCGAAACGGTCGAGGCGTATGACCAGATGATTGGCGAGGGCAACAATGAGGGAAATGCCCTCGTGCAGGCGGCGATCGACGCGCTGCTCGCACAAACCAAGGATATCGAGCGGGCGGTTTCAGCGCTTGGCCTGAAGTTCATTGAATTCGAGGGATCGGATAGCCTGGATA
>DEIT01000031.1 GCA_002352635.1 Hyphomicrobiaceae bacterium UBA2767
CGACGACAATCTCGACTTCGCCATCCATGATCACAAATGCGTATTTGCCCGGTTCTCCCTCCCGGATCAGTCGTTGCCCGGGTGCAAAATCTATGCTTCGGCTGCTGAAGACCAGCAGCTTCAGATGGTTGTGGCTGATCCCGGAGATCAGCGGGATTTTCGCGAGTGCTGCTGTCTCTGTGTTGAGTATCACTGGCGATGCGCCGTCTGCTTCGCTCTCGCCCGTCTCCACCGGGGCAGCCGGTTTTGCTTCGGTCTCACGATGCTCGATGAGGCGATCGGTAATACGACCATCGCGCAATGTCAGAACCTGGCCGAAGTCGGCGCTGTCCGGCATCTCGCTAAAAAACAACACGAAGGTTGACTCCGGAAGCAGATCGAACATTTTCCGTTGGATCCGCCGCTGCGTCTCGCGGTCCAGCGAGCTCAGCGCATCGTTGCTCACGAAGATATCGGGTTTCTTGATCAGGCTTCGGGCAAGAGTGATTTTTTGCTTGTCCGAATGTGACAGGCGAGAGCCGCCAACACCAACGGGAAATCCCGTCGCGAGGAGGATCATCTGGTCAGTGATTTCCATCTGATCGAGAACGTCAAATGTGATCTCGTTGGTTTTCTGTTCCGCACCGCTGACCGTGTGGTTGATCCGTCCCATAAGCAGATTGCAGCGATTGCTCAGCTGCTCATTGAATGTCTCCTGATCGAAGAAGGCGATTGCGGCCCGCTTTTCTTCAGACAGCCTCTCACGAAACGTTTTCCGCGCTTCCAGAATTCGGCTCTGCATGTCGTCATCGATAAAGCCGAAACGATGACGGTCGACGATCAACTGGAAGGTGAGTGAAATGAGAAGGGTTTTTTCTTCCTCCTCCAGGGACGCGTATCCGTCCCGGTCCACATTGGTCGTCAGGAGTTTCAGTTTTTGCAGTGTCTCCTGGTCTACGAAACTGAATGTCTCGAACAGCGGCTGGTCGGGTGACATGTCCCCAAACATGTCGATCAGGGCTTCGGCCAGGTTGTCGCCTATCTTCAGGAAGCGCTCGGTCAGGTCGCACTCATCCAGGACCGAGCGGACAAGTGGATTGCTGCCGAGTGTTCTGAATTCAAACTCATCACTGACGGGCTCGCCAAAAACCAGGTTGGCGGCAACCGAGGCATTGGCGTTGTATTCATCGAATTTGAATGGGCGAATGAGCTGTGCGTTCTCTGTTTTTTCATTGAGTTTGGCGGCAATGAACTGACGTGCTTCCACCAGTTTTGAAGCAAGTTCGGTATGTTTCTGCGTGTCCATTCCCATACCGAGGGAACGCGCGGCCAGCAACCGGTCCAGTTCCACGACGCGAATGACCTTCAAAATCCAGTCTTTCAGTTCCGCTTCCCCGGACAGGCCAAGGGATTGATACTGGACCCACTCGGAATCGACTTCGTAGACGCTGTTGCCGGAAGCGACGGCCTCTGCATAGTCGAAATGATCTTCATCAATTGCCTTTCCGTTGGTTGCGGGCGTGTGCTTCACGCCGTAGAGCAAATTGTCCTCTACGCTCCCGTCGAAAATATACGAATCCGGCCCTGCGTAGCCGATAGCGGCTCCGGTAACGGCTTCCGGGAGTTCGGAAAGGTTAGACTCACCAATGGAAATCGTTCCGCCGGTTGGATCAACAAGCCGGGCGATAAGCTGGGCAAACTTGTCGCGGGTTCCAGGTTCAGAGACGATGGCGATATTGTCGCCGGTTTCGATTTGAACCGTGACATCCTCCAGCAGTTTAGTCCCCTCGTCGATGAAGCGAATATTGCGTAGCGCAAGGGTGTCCTTGAGGTTTGGAATTTTCTCCGGGCGCGCGCTCAATCGCTCGCGCGGCAGCATCTCGCCGGGCTCGAACTGTTCTACAAGCTGTTCATACTTGATCTTTATGTCATTGAACCGCTGATAGTATTTCAGCAGTTCCTTCCAGGGCGTTGTGAAGCGGTTATAGGCCGCCAGGACGGCAACCAGGGCACCCAGCGACAGGTTGCCATTGATGGCCAGAATGCCGCCGATTGAGTAGAAGAAGAGTGGAGTGAGTTCGCTCAGAAATACGTTGAGCGCCTTCATGAAGAACTTCTTTTGGTAAAGTTGGTAGCGGACGTTGAATATGCCGCCCAGCTTTTTTGAAAGGTTCGCCTGCATATAGATGGATGTGTCATTCGCGTGAATGTCGTCTATGCCAAGAACGGACTCACCAACCCAGCCGGCAAGCTTGCGGGCCCTTACGACCCGCTCCCGCCCCAGCAGATTGACCTTGGTTTGCAATTTCGGAATCACATAGGCCTGCACGGGAACCATTGAAATAGCTACAAGCCCCAGGATCGGGTCTTCCGAAATCATGAAGAATAGAATTGTGAGCATGGTGCCGCCCTGCACCATCGGCATGGAAAAGGAATCGCTGATGAAATCCGCCATTGGCTCGACTTCGGCAGTGATCATTGCCGACAGTTCCGGCGGCGTGACCCTTTGGAAATGGCGTGGGGGGAAGCGAAGAATATTTTCGTAGAGTTGATACCTTAGCCGGCGTACCAGCCGCTCAGAAGAAACGCCCTTGTAGGTGTTAATCTTCATCGAGAAGACCGCGTTGATAATCAGGAGCGCCAGCAGTGCGGCACAAAGCAACAGAAGGTACTCAATCTGGCTGAGTCCGATGCCGAAAAACTCTATGGGGAAGTTTTTGCCGTCAATTGCGTCGTTGATGATGTATTTCGGCAGGTCAAGAACAAGGTAAAGGAACGGGAGCGAGCATGCGGTCATCAGCATGATCGTAATCTGCTGCTTCTTGCTGTAGCGCCAGATGAAACCAAAGATGCTCTTTTCCATGTCGCTGCTCTCTTTTTGAGGTCAGAACACATCAATCAAGCGTTCCATTCCCCCGTCAAATCTTGCATATCGTAACGACGTTCGCCGCTAGCAGGATGCAATAAGCGAACGAATTACAACGGTAATGCGGGAGCTTACATTGGGCAAACGCGACGGTTCGCCCAACAGCAGTTTGTTCTAGGCGCCCATGCTATGCGGCGCGGGGAATACCGCTACCCTTGGTTTGGGTCCGAAGCATCATTCGGCGATGTGCCGGGTTAAATTCATCGCGCCGGTGCAGCGTCGAACGATTGTCCCACATCAACAGATCGCCCTTGCGCCAGCGATGGGCATAGCAATAGGCGTCTTGCGTGGCATGTGCCCATAGTGCATCGAGCAGCGCTTCTGAGTCTTCCAGGCTCAAACCGTCCACATAAGCATTGCGCCGCCTCCCAAGATAGAGAACTGGTTTGCCGGTCGCGGGATGTGCGCAAATGGCAGGATGAAGGGTGCCTGGACAGGTGAGTGGATCATCGCTCGCTTCAACACCCTTTCGCACGAAGCCGCCGGAATTGTATGTCCCGTCATGCTTGATCGACCGCCCCTCGATTTTTTTACGCAAATCGTCAGGCATGCCCTCAAGTGCTGCAGCCATACCGGCAATCCATGTATCTCCGCCGGCTGGCGGCAATTCAACCGCATAGAGCAGGGTCGCTTCTGGCGGGTTTTCGCGGTCGGACATGTCGGCATGCCATATCGCTTCGCCCGCGCCGAGGCTGCCAATGGGTTTGCCGTTTTCACCTTTGATGTTCGAAACCACGTAAATCTGCGGCTTTCCTGGAACGGCCTTCTTGAGCTGATTTTCCGGTGCCTCGTCAACTTCTCCGAAAAGGTAGCTGAATGAGATCAAATTCTCATGGCTGAGATCCTGTTCACGGAACAAAAGTGCGGAATGCGTGTGATACGCATCAAGTACGAACTCCGCATCCTCGCCGGAGAAATTCGACAAATCCACGCCGATCACCTCAGCACCGACGCTTGGCGACAACGGACGTAGTTCGCGTGTTGTAATTGTATTTGTCAAAACCGAAACCCGTCTGATTTTCGACCTAGTGAATTGAATAGAGGAGGCAATATCACCTGGACAAATGTGGGATGCCTGCCCCGATGATTCAATGAGTTTACAAAAAATTGCAGGACATGTGATCTCCTATCGACTGCCCTCAAGCTTCTGCAATGAGAACGAGAAATGTCCGCTGGGCTCGAGTGTCAGGAACGCATATTCCCATCCTTCGTTCACGCAAAACTCGTTACATGCCTCAATCACACCGTAGGGGACGGCCCTGACGGGATTTCCGCTGGTAAAATCATGTCCCGCAATATGACCGCCTGATTTCACCTTCCGGGCAGCAATTCGCAACTCATCCCGCGTCGTTGGGTATGAATGATCGGTGTCGATATAGACCCAATCGAAATAGCTGTCCTCAAATTCCCGCAGACGTTCGGTTGACAGGCCACGGTTCACCTCGATGGTGCCGTTGGTGATCTCACCGGAAAAGCGTTCCGAAACTTTATCCAGTCCACTCTCGAAACGCTCGGTCTCCCAGGCATCCACCAGATGCAGCTTTTTTGGATGGCTCCTCTCCAGGATTTGCTTTGTGAAATCTCCATTGGCGACACCAACTTCGGCGACCACGCCTTGTTTGGGAAGGTGCTCCAGCAAGTACATGCGCGTCGGCAGCACCTTGCAATTTTGGGTGTGCCGGTTTTCCAAAACAACGGAGGGGGAGCTGCGCTTTAGCGCGCGGCGCGCATCGAGAGATGTCATTACTGTTCACTCAAATTATCCAAGCTCGCACAATTGTACGCCACCGGTGAAAGTACAACCGGAATTCAGTGGCATCTCAGAGAGCTGCCATCTCCATAAACGGATTGGAATGAGGGATAGATGCGGTTACTTGGTATGCGGTCTGTAGCGTGAGAGCCGATCGGCGTACCCTGCCGGGGCGGCACACGCTTGAAGCACCAGGGCGTCATCGCCTTCCTGGACCTTGGCCGCATCATTGAGACACTGATGCATCTGGTCCAGGTCAGAATCGGGTGTGGAATTGTCGAAACAAACTCCTGCCAACTTGTCCTTGCGCCACACGATTTTCCCGAGAATCGGCTGCTTGAATCCTTCGGGTACGAGTTGAATTTGGTCGGGAAGTTCGTGCACCTGACTGCCGACAATCATGCAGCCGCTCTCGCTGACATCACGGATGATGCACTTGATATCGAATGTGTCTTGCTGGTCGGATGCAAAGGCTTGCACGCAAGCCTTCTTCCGCTTTTCAAAGCGGTTCTCAAAATTTCCCATGATTTTGGCCCATTGTAACTCTTCAGGAAGTCTATTTGCGGCGGGTTAACATCCGATGAAATGTCGATTGCTTGAATTCACTGCGTAGCGGTTTTGGATGGTGCTGTTTCAACACAAAGCACGGTGGAAACGATGCGTGCTATGAGGCTACATTCCCAGTCTCCGCTGCACCCGCAGCCATAACAATGCGGACGTACCGATGCCGCAAGTTTCAGCATAGTCCAGACGAATGAATAGGGGAGAGTTGGATGAAGCTTGTTCGATGGCGTTCGGCCTGGCTCTTTGTGATTTCTAACGGGCGCGAGCGGTGGGAAGGATGAGCGTTGAGATGAGCCGGCCAGCCCTATCTTGGTGTGGTGTGACGGAGGCAGACAATGTGGACTGCTGACGTTCTCGCCCTCGTGTTCATCACCTTCTTTCTGGCGGGATTTATAAAAGGCGTTGTCGGTTTTGGATTGCCGGTAGTTGTGTTGGCGATGTTGGTGCCGACCCTGGGGTTGAAAACAGCCATTGCGTTGGTGGTTGTGCCGGCTGTCGTTACTAATATCTGGCAGGCCATCGTTGGAGGAAATTTCCGGGAGATTGTGCGGCGAATATGGCCAATGCTGGCGCTGGGTTGCGTGTTTGTCTGGATTGGCGTGGGGTTCCTGGCCGGCGCAGACGGGCGTCTGGCCGCGGGGTTGCTTGGTGTTTTGCTTTCCGTCTACGCGGCGTACAGCCTAACGCAGGCACAGTTGCAGCCGCCACGCAGATGGGAGGTTTGGCTCACGCCGCTTGTTGGTGCCCTAAGTGGCTTCGCATTCGGTTACACCGGCTCGCTGATGATCCCAGGCGTCATTTATCTGCAGGCGCTTGGCTTTAAACGCGACATGTTGGTCCAATCGCTCGGAATCTTTTTCTTGGTCATGAGTTCTGTGCTGGGGCTCTCGCTATCCCACCACGATCTGATGCCCACCGACACTGCGCTGCTCTCAGTCACCGCGCTGATTCCCATGGGGCTTGGTATGCTTATCGGCCAGCGCTACCGCCACCGCATATCGGAGGAACTGTTTCGCAAGCTCTTCTTCTGGGCCTTGCTTGTTGCCGGCGTCTATATGACCCTGCGGGTGATCATTTAGGACGGCGAGATAGACGAATGAGCACCCCACCCAAATCTCCACTTCGCCTTGCCATCGCTGGACTTGGCGCCATCGGGCTGACCGTGGCCAGACGGGTGGACGAAGGAGGCATCGAAGGCATTTCGCTGGTTGCGGTCTCCGCGCGCGATCGGGAAAAGGCACATGCCCGGCTCGCTGACTTCAGGAGTCCACCTGAAATTGTGGCACTGGACGAGTTGGCCAAAGCGGCTGATATCGTTGTTGAATGCGTGCCGGCGGCTCACTTTCTTGAAGTTGCAAAGCCCGCCCTCGAGGCGGGTTGCATTTTCATACCGCTGTCGGTTGGCGTTTTGCTCAACCATATGGAGTTGGTCGACCTGGCCCGAGAGACAGGTGGGCGGATTATCGTGCCTACTGGCGCTCTGATCGGCCTCGACGCTGTGCGTGCGGCGCGGTCTGGAGGTCTCAACTCGGTCAAACTGGTTACGAGGAAACCACCAGCCGGCTTCAAGGATGCACCATATGTCGTTGAACGCGGCATTTCGCTCGACGGTCTCAAGGAAGCAAAGCAACTGTTTTCTGGCACCGCACGCGAGGCGGCTAAAGGGTTTCCGGCAAATCTCAACGTTGGCGCGGCATTGGCGCTGGCTGGGCTTGGACCTGATGAGACCCAAGTTGAGATTTGGGCGGATCCTGCCGTTACTCGCAATATTCAAACCGTAACGTGTAGCTCCGACAGCGCAGACTTCACCATGTCCATCGAAAATATTCCAAGCGGTGAAAATCCGCGGACCGGTCGCATCACTGCCCACAGTGTGATTGCCGCTCTGGAAGGGCTAACGAGCCCTCTTGTGGTCGGCTCATGAGACCGTTCAGGCACATTTTCTAAATTTTTTTCTCCACGATTGAACTTTTTTGTCCCTCACCGCGACCAATGCATAAGGAGGCGCAAGCCTCGCATTGATGAAAGGAACAGGGACATGGTTTTCGTCAAAGCAACTATTGCGGTACTCATTATGACAGCGTACTTCGCGGGCCTATTTGAGGGCCACGCGAATCCTGGCGGCCCAAGCCGGTTTGCAAGCGCAACAATGGAAGTTTCGCGCTGATCTGCAATTGCGGTCCGCGCGCAGCACGTTAAAGTGCGCTGCATGACTGCACTTGATCTCAATGTTGAATTCAACGCCCGCAAGACCGTTCACGATCACGAGCAATTTTCCGAGCGCTGGGATCGCGAAGCGGCGCAATACCGCGAGGAATCGTCATGCGAGCTCGACATTCCCTACGGTGCAGGGGAGCGCGAGCAGTACGACTTTTTTCCTGCTAACAATCCAGATGCACCGCTTTGCACTTATATTCATGGTGGCTACTGGCGCTCACGCGACCGCAAGACGTTTTCGCACATTGCAAAGGGGTTGAACGAGCACGGAATTTCCGTCGCAATTCCCTCATACGATCTCGTGCCCGACGTCACGGTAATTGACATCATCGAGCAAATGCGCGCGTTTCACGTGAAGCTTTGGCAGAACACACCGACGCGACCTGTCGTCGCCGGGCACTCTGCAGGCGGGCATCTGACGGGAGCTATTCTTGCAACCGACTGGACAGGGATCGATGGCGCGCCTGATAATCTCGTTACGAGCGCGTTTGCACTCAGCGGGCTCTATGATCTGCACCCGCTGCTTGAGATCGACGTGAATGAAGACATTCGATTGACATCTGAAAGCGCGCGGGCGGCAAGTCCAATGTTCTGGCCGGCACCGCGCGGCGATCTCAATTTTGTCGCGGCTGTCGGGGCGCTTGAAACGCAGGTTTTCAGAGATCAATCCCGAAACCTGGCTGAGGCCTGGCCAAAGGCCGGGATCAGCACAGAATATCTGGAAGTTCCCAATTGCCATCACTTTTCAATTGTCGACGCCGTATCGATTCCCGGTTCAATGTTGTTTGAGCGGCTTGTCTCAACGATAGAGACCCATGCGGCGGCCTAGCGGAGATTGCACAAGGACATGACGTTTTATATGCGGGTATTTCTGCTTGCCGGATTGGCAGCACTTGTTCTGGGATCAGGGACAATATTCTCGTCGCGCGAGGCAGGTGCGGAATCCACCTATGACCGTTTCGTGCGGCAATTTTGGGTGAGCGCACGCAAAGCCGGCGTCTCGCGCAAAACTTACGATGCCGCTTTTGCGGGGCTCAGCCCCGATCCGACGGTGCTGGAAAAGAATGCGCACCAGCCGGAGTTCAAGCTTCCACCCTCCCAGTATGTCGTTGCCGCGGTGACCGATACACGCGTCGATGTCGGCAGGAAAATGCTGGAGAAGTACAAGGCGGAGCTCGATGTGATCGAGAAACGCTGGGGTGTGGACCGGCACGTGTTACTGGCCATTTGGGGCATGGAGACAAACTTCGGCACCTTCATGGGCAGCATGAATGTGATCCGTTCCCTCTCAACACTGGGCTACAAGGGGCGGCGCGCACGTTTCGGCCGCGGAGAACTGATAGCGGCGCTGCGCATGATGGAACGTGGTGTCGTGCCCGAAGGTCCGATGATGGGCTCCTGGGCAGGTGCCATGGGACACACCCAGCTCATACCAACCAACTACCTGAAATTCGCGGTTGATTTTGACGGGGACGGCAAGCGGGACCTCTGGGGCGCACCGCCTGAGGCGCTGGCATCGACCGCAAACTTTCTCAGCAAACAAAAATGGCTACCCGGTAAGACATGGGGCTATGAGGTGAAGCTGCCTTCACGTGTCGGAAAAGGACATGCAGGCCGTCGCCGTTCGCGCAGCCTCGCCAAATGGGCGTCACTCGGGGTCAAGCGCATGGGCGGTGGCGCGTTTCCGCGTCCAGGCGATCGTGCCTATCTGTACCTGCCGATGGGAAGCAAAGGGCCGGCGTTTCTGCTTCTCAACAATTTCCGGGTGATCATGCGCTACAACGCGGCCCATACTTACGCCCTGTCGGTTGGGCATCTTGCTGACCGCATCAGGGGCGGTGAACCCTTCATCACACCATGGCCGGATGGCGCTCGGGCACTGACTGAAGACGAGCGCTATGAGATACAGCGTCGGTTGCACATTCGGGGTCACGATATTGGTGTTCTCGACGGAGTTCTGGGATCGAAAACCCGCGCCGCCATTCGCACGCTGCAGAAGGAGAAAGGCGTGAAAGTCGATGGGTTCCCGACGCCAAAAATCATCGAAATCCTGAGAGCTGAGCAGACCAAAGGCTGACGTTCAGTTGTGGCGCCACCGGCCACTACTCAGCCACTCGAACGAACAGCAACAAACTGAGAACCCATCCGGTGTTCCCGGCGGGGTTTCGCCGTCAGTCGGACTCCGCGCCGCCGAAGCCGCTGCCGGCTTTTCGATATTCGTCGCGAGGCGGTGCGAAGACGTCGAATACGGTCGCGCCTTCGGGGCCCGCTTGAAACGTGTGCTCTATGTTGCCGGGCGTGCGCCAGAAATCACCTTCCTTGACCTCGATTTCCTCGCCGCCCTGGAAACGCGTGCCGCTCCCCTGTAGCAGCACACCCCATTGTTCTTCGGAGTGGGTGTGGAGTTTGCCTTTGTGGCCGGGCTCGATCTTCACAATGGAGACCATCGCCTGATCTCCCGGGAAAACCCGTGTCTTCAGGCCTTCTGTCAGCGTGCGTTGAATGCCCTGGCTCAGGTCATGAAGATTGAAGAAGTTCTCTCTTTGCACGGTATTCCCTCCGCTCACATTTTGGCGTTGTAGCCGTTGTCGGCAAGGAAGCGCTTCAGCGCGTCCGGGTAAGTCAGCTTCACTGTCTTGCCCCTGGGGCAGTCGCCCTTGTCATCCCGCTTCACGGTGCAGGACTCAAGCCCCCAATCGCTCTTCCGGTCATAATATTTCAGCAACAGCTCCCACGCCGGCTTGCCTTCTCCCAGAAGAATTTTCTGTCCGACATAGCCGGCAAGAAACCCATTGCGATCGCTGTCGCCTTCCGCCCATTCGACAATTCGCTTGAGAGAGTCAATCTGGTGGTCTCGAAACTCGGGATCGGCTGACACGTTTTTCAGCTTTCCACCTTCGAGTGTCAGAACCAGGAGCGGGGCTGTCGAACAGGCATAACATCCAAACGTATAGAGAAATGCATTGTCACGGGTCGCCAACTCGTAGCGACCGTCGCCGTCGAGATCACGTGCCTCGAGCGGTCCTCCATCAAAAGAGCCGACCTCGACTTCTTGCCACGATTTGCCGTCTTTTGAACTGGTGAGGATACGGGTATCGGAACAGCAGTGCGCCCCGCCTGTGTAGGTGGAGAATACGACCTCCGGATAAGGGTTGGCTGGATCCATCTCCGCGATCTGCACCAGGAAGACCGGATTATCGGGAAAGGATTCACTGCCTTCGATTTTAAGAACGTCCTTTCCGTCCACGTTCAAAGAAAGAATCGGGTTCATAAACAACGCGCCATCCGGCGGACCGCCCTTTTTGAGGGTGATGGAAATATTTATCGGGCCATCGACAAGCTGCCAGTCCGTTTGCGAGATCTTGTCTTCATAGTCGCGCTCAAGTGTCGGCGGCTTTTTTGCCTTCGGTAAGTTCAGTGTCCTGGCAAGATGTTGCGCATTTTGCGCCTCGATATCCTTGACGAAGGGGTTGGGCGCCTGGGCCATAAGATTACCCGTCGCCACCAGACACAGGAAGAGCGCAGATGCGGCCAGTCCGCAGAGGAATTGCTGTACTGATGTGAAAATAAGCCTGCTGAAGAAATTCATGGCTTTACCATTGCTGAATGCGCGGGTCGAATGCACCTATATCGTATGCTAGGTTTCTAGCATATTCGGATTGGAAAACAGGCGTACAATGGCTTTTCTGGAAAAGCTCAAGGATATTACCGACCGGTTTACCGGCACAGAATCGTCTCACGAAGATATGGACGAGGAAGAGGTGCGGTTGGCTGCGGCTGCATTGCTCGTGCACGCGACTGTTGTGGATGGCGAAGTCAGCCGAAGTGAGACCGAAGCGCTGCGTGATGTTCTTGAACGGCGCTTCGACCTCGATCATGGTCAAGCCGGACGACTGATCAAACAGGCAGCGGAAAAAGAGAAGGATGCGGTGGATCTCTATGGGTTTACCAGCGTCCTGACGCGGCATCTCGATCGGGCAGGGCGTCTGAAAATCGTTGAGATGCTGTGGGAAATCGTCATGGCTGACGGGGTTATTCACGAGCTTGAAGCCAACCTTGTGTGGCGCGCCGCGGAGTTGCTCGGTGTGACTTCACGCGACCGCATTCGCTTGCGCAAGACGGTGGAGCACCGCCACGTATAAGCTGCATAGGGCGTATTTGCGCCATCTAGGTCATTCATTCTCTCAAAATTGTAAGCGTTGTTGCATGGACTTCGCGTCTGTATTCTGGTCAAAAGCGCTTTGGGCATCGGCATAGTTTGAGAAACAGAAGACAGAATTCCAAGTGCATAAACGGCTCGACAACATTCCACAGGACGCGCGGGCAACCGCGTGGGGCGGCGGCGAAAACCCAACCGATGCCGACGTGAGCCGTCTGCCGGTATTGCTGATCGTGCATCAGGAGCAATCCTCCCCGGGCCAGGTGGGCAACTGGTTTCGCGCAAACGGCTATCCCCTGGATATCCGCCGACCCCGATTTGGTGACCCGCTTCCCGAAACTCTTGATGGGCACACTGGTGCCGTCATTTTTGGCGGGCCGCAAAGCGCGAACGATACAGATGATTTTATTCGCCGCGAGGTGGATTGGATTGGCGTCGCGCTGAATGAGAAAAGGCCGTTTCTGGGCATTTGTCTCGGTGCGCAAATGCTGGCGGTTCACCTCGGCGGAAAGGTTGCCTCACATCCTGAAGGGTATGTGGAAGTAGGCTACTATCCAATCGCCCCGACATTGGAGGGGCAGGCGCTCATGGAGTGGCCGGACCACGTCTATCAATGGCATCGGGAAGGTTTCTGCACGCCTGAGACAGGCACGCGTCTGGCGGGAAGTGAATTGTTCAACGACCAGGCCTTCAGATGCGGGACCGCATTCGGATTGCAGTTTCATCCTGAAATCACTCATTGGGTCATGAATCGCTGGGTCACGAGGTCCAGCTATCGCTGCGTCATGCCAGGTGCGAGGCCGGCGCAGACGCACAAGGCCAACCATATGTTACATGGTCCCCGCCAGCGGGCATGGCTTGACCAGTTCCTGACGAGCTGGGTTGCCACGCCCGCAGACGCCCAGGCCATGCAAGCCGCTGGATAGGCAATTTTTGCCGGATGCCGGGTCATCCTTTCCCCCCAATCGATGAGTGGATGGCCAAATCGATTGCAGGACATCAATATATAGTATTATTTCGATAATGTGACACCATATACGGTGTTTAATTTCTTCCGCGAACTTGGCAAGCAGCTTGCTTGGGATTGGGCGTACCGGTTTGCTGTGTTGCGTCACCGGTGCTTGTCAGGCGGGGAGAGACGCGTTCTGTTGTGTAGTGACCCCTTCCAAATTGTCTCTCCCCGCCCGCCATTCCCGAAAATTCCCAACCATGGCTTGCAAAGTCGTTCGGCGATTGATTTGATCAGCGCATCCCTTCGGGGCGGTTGATTCATAAGTCGGGAGTTCTGTTTCGCTATGGCCAGGCAAAAGTCGCTTGAAAGTACCGCCGCTCCAGAGACTGCCGACGCGCGCAAGGCGCGCCTTCGCGGCTGGTTTGTAATTGGTGCCATAGCGCTGGCAACGATTACACTCTTCGTGCTGGGCACGATCGACAGGGGCCTGCGCTACGACCTGATCAAGCTGTAGCGCGGATCAAGAAGTGGTGGTGAAGGCCTGGTGGAGCCGAGCGGGATCGAACCGCCGACCTCCACGTTGCGAACGTGGCGCTCTCCCAACTGAGCTACGGCCCCAGGCTTTGGCGTGCTGACGTCATTTAGGTGCGGGGCAATGCGCCTGTCAAGCAGACGGAAAGAACGTGATCACTTGCGTCAAAGTCTTGCAGGCGCGGCGTAGGACAGCTACACCATTGGCCGTGCCGGGGCAGGAGAGGTTCGCCGACGATGATTCCCTTGATTCAATTTCTTGCGATGGTCATTGACCTCTATACCTGGGTCATCATTGCCAGTGCCGTTTTGAGCTGGCTCATCGCCTTTAACGTGGTCAACACGCAAAATCGTTTCGTGTATATGCTCGCTGACGGGCTGCACCGTCTCACCGAGCCAGCGCTCAGGCCGCTGAGGCAATTCGTTCCTAATCTCGGCGGAATAGACATCTCGCCGGTGATCCTGATTCTGCTCCTTATCTTCATCAAAAATGTGGTGTTGTTCGGTTGGCTCGCTCCCGCGTTCATGTAACACGCGATGCCTTCTCGCACTGGGCAGGTCTGGCAGCATAGCCGCGGCGGGATCACGCTGAAGATTCGACTGACACCGAAATCGTCCCGCGATGAAATCTCCGGGGCGGAAGATTTTGGAAAAGATAGGGTTCTCAAGGCGCGGGTACGTGCTGTGCCGGACAAGGGGAAAGCCAATACCGCGCTTGTCAAACTTGTTGCCAATTGGCTCAGCGTCCCGGTGTCCTCGGTGAACCTCGTCTCGGGGGGAAAATCGCGTCTGAAATCAGTTGCAGTCGCTGGCGACGCAAACGCATTGATGAGGATCCTGCGAGACCGGCTCGCAGATCGTGAATGAAAGAACAAAAAGGCTCAACAGGGGGAAATGATGGCTGAAGCGAAAATCATCGACGGAAAAGCGCTGGCTGCAGAGTTGCGCGAAAAAGTTGCGCAGGGCGTCGCCACTCTGAAGGAACAACACAGCATAACGCCGGGCCTTGCAGTGGTCATCGTGGGGGACGACCCGGCAAGCAGCGTTTATGTGCGCAACAAGGGAAAACAGACACGTGCTGCCGGAATGGCATCCTTTGAGCATAAGCTTAGCGCCGACACGTCGCAGGAAGAGTTGCTGGCGCTCATCACCCAACTTAATGCAGACAGCAATGTGCACGGAATTCTGGTTCAGTTGCCGCTTCCCGATCAAATCGACGAATATGCCGTCATACAGGCGATTGATCCTGCAAAGGATGTGGATGGATTTCACGAGATCAATGTCGGCAGGCTTTCAGTTGGTGAGCCCGGGCTAGCCCCGTGCACGCCTGTCGGCTGCATCATGCTTGCAAAGAAGGCGCTCGGCGATCTTTCCGGGGCGCACGCGGTTGTCGTCGGGCGCTCCAACATTGTTGGCAAACCAGTCGCGCAACTACTGCTTAGGGAGAATTGTACCGTAACAATTTGTCACTCGCGTACGCGCGACCTACCCGCCGTGACAGCGTCTGGCGATATTTTGGTTGCGGCCGTCGGGCGTGCGGAAATGGTCAAGGGTGACTGGATCAAGCCAGGCGCGTGCGTAATCGATGTGGGCATCAACCGCGTCGAAGTGCCGGGCGGTAAAGGCAAGTTGGTTGGCGACGTCGATTTTGCCGAAGCGGTCGGTGTCGCCGGTTCGATTACACCGGTTCCCGGTGGTGTCGGGCCAATGACCATTGCCTGCCTGTTGCGTAACACGCTCCAGGCCGCTTGCGCGATCAACGGCATCGAGATGCCGGAAATCTAGCCAATCGGGTGTTGCGGACAGACAACCGCAGTCCCACTAATCTGCCCCTTCGACGATCACGAGATCGGCATCGGCATATTCCATTCGCATGGCAAGTGCCGGCGCATATTCCGCTGACTCATACCACTTCACGGCCTGCTCATAGCTATCGAATTCGATAATGACATGGCGGTCGCGCGATTGGCCCTCGCGCGTTTCCGATTTACCGCCTCTCACCAGGAACTTCCCCCCATGGGGCTTCAGCGCCTCGCTCGCCGCTGCGGCATAGGTCGGGTAGTTGTCGGCATCGTGTATCGTTACATGAACAATGACGTAACCCTTGGGCATTTCAGTCCCCTTCGTTTTTTTCGGACACTACTTTTTGTGCGTTAGAGATGTTTAAGGTACCGGCAAGCAAAACAAGAGCAAGCCCCGCTGCGGCGATCGGGACGAACGCCATTGCCGGCTCATGAGTTGCATCCCACAACGCCCCACTAACGATTGGGGTAAAAAACGAAATTGTATAGCCGATGACAAACACTCCGGCTGAGAAACGATGTACGTCATCTGATGGTGCAAGAAGCGGCGGAAGTGCCAACACGAGAATCAAGAAGCTTGCCGCGCAAAAGCCGATCAGCCCGGACAGGACAAGTATTTCGGTTTTGCCGCTGCTAAGCGCCAGCGTGGTTACAATCGCCATTGCAGCCAATCCATACACGACCATGGGCCAGCGTTTTCCGACAAGCCTGTCTGCGAATACCAAAAGAAGAAACGAGGCGGGAAGTTGTCCGACATTCAGAGCGGTGAGTGCCTCATCCACAAGTTCGCCCCGCCCGGTCGCATGAAGGAAATCGGGCAGGAAAGCGTTTGAAGCAAAGTAGAGCGATGCTGCGCCACCCAGAATGAGCCCGCACACGACCATGGTTCCGTCCCGCCAGTCGGGCAACCATCGATCCGGTGCTGCCTTCCCCTTGAGGCCTGGACGGCTGACCCGACCCGTCTTGAGCGCCCAGGCAAGCAACAGGATATTGGCTGCAAGCGGGATCGACAAAAAGGCGAAAGACCACCCCCACCCGCCAAGCCACTCAGCTACTGAGCTTGCCGTGGCGGCGCCAATAATTTCACCGACGAGAAGACCATTTACATAGACGGCTGTTGCAAAACCGGCATGGGTCGAGAACCAGTGTGCCACCAGTGTCGGCATGGCCGGCTGCATGATGGCGACGCCAAGTCCCATGAAACCGGTCATCACAAACAGGATCGCGATCTCAGGCCCAACACCTCTCAACGCACCCGCAATTCCGGCAATTGCCAGCCCCGCGACCAGCGCGCGGACGACGCCGGTGCGCGCAAGCAACAGCGATCCGAACAAAGCGCCAAGACCAAGAACCAGAACGGGTAACCCGTTCAGTGCGCCGACCGCTTTCTCGCTGAGATGCAAATCCTGATGGATGAATGGGATAAGCGGCGGCACTGCGAGCATTGTTATTCGCAGATTGATGCCGGCGAACCAAAGCAGGAACAGTGCCCGCCAGTTCATGTTTGCTGCTCCCGTGTTCAGAACGAACGAGCCGTCAGCTTTAGGGATGCGTACTCTTGCGGGCAAGCGTTTTGGCCTGAATTTGTACCGGCTCAGGCGGAAAGTGCTGTGTCGATTTCAGCGGCAATCGCAGCAGCAGCGGCCGCAGGGTCATCAGCCTGAGTGATGGGGCGACCGACAACGAGATAGTCTGCGCCGGCCGCAATCGCCTTGGCTGGCGTCATGACGCGGGCCTGGTCACCAGCCGCCGATCCGGCAGGGCGAATTCCGGGCGTAACAATTAGAAAGTCGCTACCGGTGGCCTGGCGGATTTCCGCCGCTTCGTGTCCTGATGCAATAACACCGTCAAAGCCCGACTCTCGCCGCAGCGTGGCACGGTGCAGCACGAGCTCTGCCGGGTCCATCCGGCTTCCCTGCTGCTCCAGATCCGCCGCGTCCAGACTTGTGAGCACTGTGACGGCAAGGAGCTTCAGATCGCTGCCTGCGCGTCCGCGCATTGCAGCTTCCATAGTCTTGATGTCATGGCCATGTACGGTGAGGAACGCCGCACCCAAGGCGGCGATATTGGCAGTTGCCCGCTCAACCGTATTGGGGATATCCAGCAGCTTGGCATCGACAAAAACTTTTTGTCCGTCGCCTGCAAGTTCGCGTGCGAGCTCAGCGCCTCCCGTGAATAGAAGCTCGAGGCCGATCTTCCACACGCCGGCACGATTGCCGATTCTGGAGATGAGATCACGCGCCTCGTCCGGTCCCGCGACATCAAGCGCAACGATCAAGCGATCGCTTGCATTCACTCGCCCATCCCTTCAAAGAATTCCTTCATCCGCGCGAAGAAGCTGGACGATTCCGGGTTGGTCGCATCGGATGAGGCCTCTTCGAATTCCTTGAGGATTTCCTTCTGCTTGCGCGTCAGATTCCCCGGCGTCTCGACCTCAACCTGGATATACATGTCACCAGTGGACTTTGAGCGCAGGATCGGCATGCCCTTGTGTTTTAGGCGGAATTGTTTCCCTGCCTGGGTGCTTTCCGGAACCTTCACTCGGCTGCGCCCGCCCTCGACAGTGGGAACTTCAATCTGTCCGCCCAATGCAGCGGTGATCATTGAGATTGGGACACGACAGAAGATGTCCGCGCCGTCGCGCTGGAAGAATTCGTGAGGTGCAATCGAGAGAAAAATATAGAGATCTCCGGGCGGACCGCCGCGCAAGCCCGCCTCGCCTTCGTTTGCGAGCCGGATCCGCGTGCCGTCCTCGACACCGGCAGGGATATTGACCGAGAGCGTGCGCTCCTTCATTACACGGCCGGCACCCTGGCAGTCTGCGCACGGGTCGTCGATATTCTCACCGCGCCCCTGACAAGCGGGGCAAACGCGCTCAATAGTGAAGAAACCCTGAGATGCGCGGACTTTGCCGGTTCCCCCGCAAGTGCGGCAGGCGGTTGGCAACGTGCCGGGCTTGGCGCCCGAGCCTTCACACGTGTCGCACGTGATGCTTGTGGGAACGCGAATCTGTGCGGTCTTGCCCTCATGAGCCTCGCGCAGCGAGATCTCAAGATTGTAGCGAAGGTCCGCACCGCGCTCACGCATCGTGCGTTTGCCGCCGCGGCGCGCACCCATGAATTCGCCGAACAGGTCGTCAAAAATCTCCGACATGGATGCCGAAAAATCTCCGCTGAACCCGTGCGGCCCACCAGGCCCGCCACCTTCAAAAGCAGCGTGGCCGAACTGGTCGTAGGCAGCGCGCCTCTGCGGGTCCTTCAGAATTTCGTAGGCTTCGTTGACTTCCTTGAACCGCCTCTCAGCCTCTTCGTCGCCGGGGTTGCGGTCGGGATGGCAGTCCTTGGCGAGCTTGCGGAAAGCCCTCTTGATGTCGTCATCTTCCGCGCTGCGAGACACGCTCAGGACTTCGTAATAATCCCGTTTTTCCATGCTTTTTCGTTTCAGATGCGCAAATGAGCCCTGCTCGCGGAACTCAATTTGTTCCTGCGAGCCAGGCTCATCGCGTTTCTCTCATTGAGGACTTACGCGGACTTTTTGGAGTCCGGGTCGTCCTTGTCGTCTTTTACTTCTTCGAAGTCAGCGTCAACCACGTCGTCTCCGTCTTGCGCGGAATCGTCGCCGCCGCTGGCATCACCGTCCGCCTGCGCTGCCTGATACATGGCTTCGCCGAGCTTCATCGAAGCCTGTGCAAGCGCATCCATCTTCTGATTGACCGCTTCATTGTCGTCACCTTCAAGTGCGGTCTTCAACTCAGCCGATGCACTTTCAATTGTGCTCTTGTCACTTTCGGAGATCTTGTCGCCAATATCTTCCAGCGTTTTCTCGGTAGAGTGGAGCAGCGCCTCAGCCTGGTTCCGCACCTCAACGCCCTCACGGCGTTTCTGGTCCTCTTCCGCGTGTGCCTCGGCGTCCTTGACCATTTTGTCGATGTCGTCGTCTGAAAGGCCGCCGGATGCCTGGATGCGGATCGACTGCTCCTTGCCGGTTGCCTTATCGGATGCGGACACATTGACGATGCCGTTTGCGTCGATGTCGAATGTGACCTCGATCTGTGGAACGCCGCGTGGTGCCGGCGGAATGCCCACAAGATCGAACTGGCCGAGCATCTTGTTGTCGGCAGCCATCTCACGCTCGCCCTGGAACACACGGATGGTTACCGCGTTCTGGTTGTCCTCGGCTGTTGAAAACACCTGTCCCTTTTTGGTTGGAATAGTGGTGTTGCGCTCAATCAGCCGTGTGAACACGCCGCCAAGTGTCTCGATCCCCAGAGACAGCGGCGTCACATCAAGCAGCAGCACGTCCTTCACGTCGCCCTGCAGTACGCCTGCCTGGATGGCAGCGCCGACGGCTACGACCTCGTCCGGGTTCACACCTTTGTGTGGCTCGCGTCCGAAGATGTTCTTAACAGTCTCAATGACCTTGGGCATGCGGGTCATGCCGCCGACCAGAACCACCTCGTCGATTTCAGCTGCTTTCAGCCC
>DEIT01000216.1 GCA_002352635.1 Hyphomicrobiaceae bacterium UBA2767
GACAAAGGCTTTACACAATCTCATCAACTGGCGCTCGAAGCGGCCCGTTACGGCGGTGGGCAGGCTCTCGCAAGAACGCTACGCCGCGCCAACATCCTGACGTGCGGCATCGGCCTGCCCTTGCCCGCCATTGATGGCGACGTGAACGGTCTGCGGCTTGGCACCCCGGAAGTTGTACGCTGGGGCATGACTGCCAAAGACATGCCCGAATTGGCCGAACTCATGTGCCGGGTCATCATTCAAAATGAAACGCCGGAGCAGGTCGCCAACGATGTGACTGCGTTCCGCAAGCGTTTTGGAACATTGACGTTTATCCGCTAGGTATTTGGAAAAGTTTCGTGACCCATGTCCTCACATTGATCGCCGCTCGGGCAGACGGCCTCGACGAAACTGTCATTGATCGGGTTTGCGATGCTTTACCGCACGCGTGCCAAGCGAACTGGCTTTCGCCAGGCGAGGCCTGCGACATTCACTTTGATACGAATGATGAGACATTCAATGCGCATGTCCGAAATACAGTCCACGCGGCAGTTGGCGATGCGCTCATTGATATCGTCTTCCAGCCCATTGAGAACCGGCGCAAGCGCCTGCTCATTGCCGATATGGACTCGACACTCATCGGCCAGGAATGCATCGATGAACTGGCTGATTTCGCCGGCCTAAAACCAAAGATTGCGGCAATTACTGAACGTGCAATGCGGGGTGAGATCGAATTCGAACCTGCCTTGCGCGAGCGCGTGGCGCTCCTGAAAGGTCTTGATGAAAGCGTGCTCGACATTGTGTTTGACGAGCATATTACGCTTAATCCGGGTGCGCGCGCCCTCGCTCGCACCATGAGCAGTGACGGCGCCGCCACCGTCATTGTATCCGGCGGCTTCACGTTCTTTACAGCTCGAGTGGCAGAGGCTGCAGGTTTCGAAACAGATCAGGCCAACATTCTCGAAATTTCGGCCGGGAAACTCACCGGTCGTGTCACCGAACCCATCTTGGGACAACAGGCTAAACTCGACGCCCTGCGCCACTTCCGGGAAACCCTAGGGCTTTCAGTAGCGCAAACACTCGCCGTAGGTGACGGCGCGAATGATCTCGCAATGTTACGGGAAGCCGGGCTCGGTGTTGCCTATCACGCAAAGCCTGTCGTCGCGGAAAAGGCGCATGCCCGCATAGAGCATGGTAACCTCACGGCACTGCTCTTCGCACAAGGTTACAACCGCGAGGAATTCGTGGAGGATTAGGCCACGCTCCAATCGGGCAGCGCGGCCCGCAAAATCTGCCTAACTTTCCACTGGTACGGCAACAAAGCGCAGTTCGCCCTTGCCGTCGGCGATCAGAAGAAGCACGGATTTCTTCCCGGACTTCTTTTTCTCTGCCACCTGGGTTTTGACTTCGTCCGGCGTTTTGACCTTCGAGCCCTGAACCTCAACAATTACCTGGCCTGCCGCAATGTTCTTTTGCGCCGCATCGCTGTCCGGATTGACTTCCGTTATCACAACGCCCTCAACGGTTTTGGCGATCTTGAATTTCGTCCGCAACTCGTCCGTCATTGCCGCAAGAGAAAGGCCAAGCAGTGATGTCTTTTCCGGCTCCGCCTCTTCTTTTTTGGCCGACGCCGTCTTCGGCGATTCCTTCATGCGCCCAATCGTGACCTGAAGCGTCTTTTTCTCGTCATTGCGCAGAATAACGACGTCCACCGTCTTGCCGATCGCTGTACGAGCAACAAGTTTCGGTAGAATACGCATGTTTTCGACTTCTTTCCCGTCGAACGACAGGATCACATCGCCAACCTTGATGCCTGCAGACTCAGCCGGACTGTCAGTGGTGACGTTGGCCACCAGTGCACCGGTTGGTTTGGTCATGCTGAGGCTTTCAGCAATGCTGTCAGTTACGCTCTGAATACGCACGCCGAGAAGACCACGTCGGGTTTCCCCAAAACGGCGCAACTGGTCGATGACATGTGTTGCGGTATTGGATGGAACCGCAAAACCGATGCCGATGGAGCCGCCAGTTGGTGAAATGATCGCGGTATTCAGGCCAATCACCTCGCCTTCCATATTGAATAACGGTCCGCCGGAGTTGCCGCGGTTGATGGCCGCGTCCGTCTGAATAAATTCGTCATAGGGGCCGGAATTGATATCGCGCTTCTTGGCCGAGATAATGCCGAGGGTCACGGTACCGCCAAGCCCGAAGGGATTGCCGATCGCCATTACCCAGTCGCCGGTGCGCATTTTGGTGGAGTCGCCGAAGTTGAGAGCCTTGAGGGGCTTGTCCGATTTCACCTGCAGCAGAGCGATATCGGTTTTTGAATCGGTTCCGATAATCTTCTCGACCTTCAATTTGGTGTTGTCGTTGAAGTTGACGAAAATTTCGTCGGCCCCGTCGATCACATGGTTGTTCGTGACGATGAGTCCACTCGAATCAATCACAAACCCTGATCCCAGAGAGTTCACGCGGCGCGGCCGGTTCGGCCGTCGCTGACCATTGAAGAAGTCTTCAAAGAAATCCTCAAATGGCGAGCCCTTCGGCACCTTCGGCAGCGGTATTCCCTGCGTGCCCTTTACCGTTTGCGTCGTGGAAATATTGACCACTGCATCCTGCAGTTTTTCCGCCAGATCGGCGACGGATTGGGGTCCGCGCACCTGCGACGTTGCGCCCGATGTCATGGCGAGCATCAGAACAAGGGCGCAGAACACTGCAAAACTTGCAATACGGTTGACTCCATAGGGGCCACGTAGCGCGAACGCGCTGTACCGTTCTGTAACAGGACTAGTGTTGCTGATCTTCATGAGTCACTTCTCCGACATGCTTTACATGCCGCCCGCAACCACCGGGCGTGCTGGATTTTGTTCACCGGGATAATAGCGCAAACTTCGAGGTCCTTCGCTACCCAAACTTAGGCAGCCACGAAACTTTGAACAGTGTCCGGCTCTCTAACTGCGAACCAACCAGACGATGAGTACACCCGCCGCAACCGCACTTGCACCAGCAGTTCGCAGACTTGACTCCGGCATATGTGAGGCTGCTTCCAGCATGCGCCGGCCAAATCCCGGCGCCAACGCCCATAACAACCCTTCAATGACCAGAACAAGCCCAAAAGCAACAAGCAACTCATCCATTATTGTGCGGCTTTTGGCTGCTTCCGCCCTTCTGAATCCTTGAGATAGCGGAAGAATTCACTATCCGGCGAAATGACCAGCGTCGTGTCACTACCCTCAAGGCTCTTCGGATACGCCTGCATCGACCGATAGAAGGCGAAAAACTCCGGATCGCGCTGAAACGCATCGGCGAAAACCTTGTTTCGCGTCGCATCTCCCTGACCGCGAACGATCTCGGCCTCGCGCTTGGCCTTGGAGACCAATTCGACCTGCTCGCGCTCGGCTTGTGCACGGATTCGGCGCCTCTCGGCGTCACCGACTGCGCGAAGCTGTGCGGCTTCCGCAAACCGCTCGGCATTCATGCGATCATAGGTATCCTTGAGCACGTCTGGCATCAGATCAGTACGGCGGATGCGAACATCGACGATCTCAACACCGAGCGAGAGGGCTTCACCGCGCACCTGATCGCGAATTTCAGTCATCATCGCCGCGCGATCCTTCGACAGGGCGGAATCAAAAGTGCGCTTGCCATAGGTTTGCCGCAAGGCGGCATCGAGACGGGTTTCAAGCCTGTCGCGCACCTGGTTCAGGCTCGCCTGTGCCGTCTCGCGGAATTTCCGCGGATCGACGATCTTGAGCATGATGATGGCGTCCACATTGTAGCGACGCCCGTCGACGACCTGTACGCTCTTGTCCAGACTTTCAAAAAACAGCAACCGGTCCTCAACGAAGACGAGTTCTTCGACAATAGGCATTTTGAAATGAAGACCGGGCGTCGTTACCGTCCGCTGGATCTGGCCAAGGCGGATCACAAGCGCGTTCTCACGCTCATTGAGAACGAAAACCGATGAATATGCGACAAACAGCCCAACGGCCAGAAAGACCAGGAGAAAGGCTTTAATTCCGTTTCGCATCGCTACCTCCTGTAGATTGGCCGCCACCTGAACGGGCACGTTTGGCGATCTCAGGAAGCGGCAGATACGGTACGACGCCCGAACCCTGTTGTCCCTGCTCGATAATCACCTTGTTTGTTTTCGAATAGACTTCTTCCAAAGTCTCAAGGAACAATCGCTTGCGCGTCACGTCCTTGGCCTTGGCATATTCGTCATAGACCGAGATGAACCGCTGCGCCTCGCCTTCGGCCTCGTTGACCACGCGCGCCTTATAGGCTTTCGAGTCTTCGAGGATTTTCGACGCCTCACCACGGGCTTCGCCAAGCAGCTTGTTGCGGTATGACTCAGCTTCTCGAATGAACTTGTTCTGGTTCTGCTCGGCGCGCTGGACTTCCTCGAAGGCGTCGATCACTGCGGGAGGCGGATCCGCCTTTTCCAGCTTCACGCCAGTGACAAGAATCCCGGCATTGTACTTATTGAGCGTAGTCTGAATGAGATCCTTGACCTGATTTTGTGCTTCCAGGCGCCCCTGGGTGCGGATCTGGTCGCCCTGGGTCCGTCCAACTATCTCACGCATGGAACTCTCCGCGACAACGCGAACGAGCTTCTCGGGGTCGCGCACATCGAACAGATACTTCTTCGCATCGGAGATTTTCCAAAGCACCGAGAATTTGATGTCTACGATGTTCTGATCGCCCGCCAGCATCAGCCCTTCCGGAGAACCACCGCGCGAAGACACGCCGAAATTCATCTGGTTTTCTTCCTGAACCTTCGGCAGACTCACCGTCTCGATGGGCCAGATGATGAAATGCAGTCCTGGAGGCGTCGACCGCGCGAACTTTCCAAAGCGGAGCACGACGCCTTCTTCTTCCGGGCCCACGGTATAGAAGCAATTCATCAGCCAGATGCCAACGACACCCAACAGAACAAAAACCCACAAAAACTTACCGCCGCCGCCGCCAGGTATTGCCTGCCGTAAACGGTCCTGCCCCTTGCGGAGCATATCCTCAAGATCGGGCGGTTGACCGCCGCCTCCTCCGCTACCGCCTGACGGGCGCTGGCCCCACGGACCGCCGCCTCCACTCTTCCATCCTCCGCCCCCGCCGCTTTGATTGCTCCAAGGCATGTTGGTCTGTCCTGTCTTTGCTATCTCGGTTGTTCGATGATTTTCCTGTGCTGCCAAATTCAGCACAGCACCGGTTCCTCGGTCTATGGCCCAAGACACCAAGGCCCTGCCGCCACCCGGTACGGACCGGTGAAGTCGAGTGGGTTATAGGACACCCACGCCCGAGAAACAATGCGATGCGGGCGGGCCCGAAACCTCTCAATCTAACAGTCTGCGTCGTAATCGCTCCACGTCAAGGCCGCATTCAGTAATGAGACATCAAAATGTTATGACCGAACGGATCGACTTGCCCGCATGCATAAGATCAAACGCATCGTTGATCTT
>DEIT01000002.1:0-17506 GCA_002352635.1 Hyphomicrobiaceae bacterium UBA2767
TGCGCGAGGCTTGAGATATGTTGGGGGAGATCAAGTCTTCTGCCTCCCGGCCTTGCGTTATCCGCGCGGACCATAGCAACTCGACCAGGCGCGCGCGTGCCGCCCTATTTAGGGTGTCGGGACAACAAAGGCAAGCGGAGGAAACGCGAAGCCACCGCGTTCATGCTGACGCCGATTCACGGCTCTTATGAAGCTCGACGACCCGATCCGGCATCGTGATACGGAAAGTCGTGCCAACCCTCTCCTCGCCCAGCACAATCTCACCACCATGCGCCTGGACAAGTTCGGCCGCGATCGCAAGTCCCAGTCCGGTGCCGCCTTTGCGCGCGGAGCCCTGAAAGGGTTCGAAGAGATGCGCGCGCGCCTTCTCCGCCACCCCGGGACCGGTATCGTGCACTTCAATTGCCACGACGGCACCTGTACGACTGGCGGCAACCAAAATCTCGGGATTTGATCCGCCATACTGCGTTTCAACCGCCTGCAGCGCATTGCGGCACAAATTGCTCAGAATGCGGTAGAGCTGATCGCGATCCGCATCCACCTCGAGATTGTTTGGCATATCAATACGCCAGTTGAACGCGCTCGTATCACTCAGGCCCAAACTTTCGCCGACCTCCTCGACCAGAGGCTTGAGCTGATGAATGTCACGCTCAGGCGCGGCTTCCTTGGCGCGCCCGAATTTCAAAGTGTCGGTGCAGAGTCGAATGGCCCGGTCCAGAGAATTGACGAGCTTCGGTGCCATGCGCTGCACCAGCGGATCCTGCACACCGCCAAGCCTGTCGGAAATGAGCTGTGCGCTAGACAGAATGTTGCGCAAATCATGGTTGATCTTTGAGACAGCCAATCCCAGCGCCGCCAGGCGGTTCTTCTGCTGCAGCATACCGCTCAGTTCATTCTGCATATGAGAAAGCTCGCGCTCAGCGGTGCCGATTTCATCCTTGCGATCCGATGGTACGATAACGCGAGTGGGGTCTTCCGGATTCTCACTGAAGCGCACCATGGAGCGTGTAATCTGCATCATCGGGCGCACCAACATCAGGTTCAGCGCAAGATAAACAAGCGCTGCGGTAATCACGGAAATGATGATCGACAAACCGAGAATGCTCAGGCCAAACCGTACCATTGCGGCCTTCAGTGGATCCTGCTCAACGACAATCTCGATAAATTCCCCAGCCCCGAATCCGGGCTGTCCGACCACGCGGATGAATTCACCGGAGGGTGCAAAAAAAACCTTCAGGGCATCCCAGGTGAGGTCTGTCCACGATGCTTCCCGCAGATCATAATGACTGGCAATGGCGCCGGGCATATCGCTCTGCAGGATAAGCTTGCGGGTTCCGCCGCGCTTCAATGCCACAGCGTGGACTTGCGCGTTTTTAAGCAATTCGGTCTGGGCCGCTTGCGGCAATTGACGATCAGGAGCCGCGGCCAGTGCTGCGATTTGCGCAGCTGCGAGCCGTTCAACCAGCCAGTTCTTCCGGAAGTTGGCCACCGACGGCACGAAGACCAGCACCTCCGCAATCATGACAAAGACGATCGTCAGGATGAGGAGTTTCGATGAAAGGCCAAAAAAGGGATCGCGCGCGGAGGTGGATATTTGCGCCTGCTCTATTTCGCCGGCGTTTTCCATTTCCGCGTTTTTATCCGGATTTTTTTCTTTTGAATCAGAGGGCATAGTCGGGGGTGCACCTCACTCAATTAGCCCAGTTTTCGAAGCCATCCGATGATGCGCCGGATCATGGGGTTCGTCAAACTGGGTGCGTAATATTGGTAAGCGGCACGTTTGCTGATCTCGGCAAGTGTGGGATAGGCGAATACGATCGAAGTGATGGCGCCAATCTTCATTTTCTTCGACATTGCCATAACCCAGAGTTGGATAAGCTCGCCAGCATGATCGCCGACGATGGCTGCACCCAGGATGCGGCCGCGCTTGTTTGTCACCACCTTGATCATGCCCTGCGTCACCCGCTCCGCCTGTGCGCGATCGTTTTCCGCATAGGGCCAGCGCATGACCCGGATGTCGCCGTAGCGTTCGCGCGCAGCCTCTTCGGTCATACCCACATTGGCAAGTTCGGGCTCGGTATAGGTTACCCAGGGAACATTCGACACATCAGCCTTCACCGGCAGTCGGAATAGCGCGTTCCGGATAACGATACCGGCGTGATAATTGGCCACATGGGTGAACTGCAGTCCGCCCGCCACATCGCCGATGGCGTAAACACGCCTGTTGGTTGTCTTGAGTCCGCGCGTCACTTTGATGCCGCTGCGTTCAAATTCGATTCCAGCTTCCTCAAGGCCAAGCCCCGCAACGTTCGGCGACCGGCCCGCGGCGACGAGGAGATGGCTCGCATCGATATTCCTTTCTTTGCCGTCCTGCGTAATGACGGCGCGTACGCCAGCCCCTTTCTTCTCCAGCCGCTCAATCCGGATGCCGGCGAGAATTTCTACCTTCTCAGCCTCCAGCTGCTTGAGCACAATCGCAGTCAGCTCCGGGTCATCCTTGCCAAGCGGCGTAAAGGCCTCAAGAACAGTTACCTTGGCGCCAAGACGCCGGTGCGCCTGGGCAAGCTCCATACCGATAGGACCACCCCCGATTACCATGAGGTGGTCGATGGCTTTCCTGTTGTCAAAAATGGTCTCATTCGTGAAGAACGGCACCTTGTCAAGGCCGGGGATCGGAGGCGTTCCTGCCGATGACCCGGTGGCAACCACGAAACGCCGCGCCCGGATATGATACTCGCCGGCCTCAACGGTGCGGGCATCGATGAACCTGCCCGGCGCTTCAATGACATGCACGCCGAGCCCGGTGAACCGCTCCACTGAATCCAATGGCGCAATGGCCGCAATGACACCGTGCACGTGATCATGCACACCCGCCGGATCAACACGCGGCTGCTCGGCGGCAATACCAAACGCGCCCGCCTCGCGCATCATTTGCGCACGCTTGGCCGAGGCAATCATGGCTTTGGACGGCACGCAGCCATAGTTCAGGCAGTCGCCGCCCATCTTGCCCTTTTCAATGAGCACCACATCCACGCCAAACTGTGCCGCCGCTGCGGCGACAGACAATCCACCGGAACCGGCACCGATGACGCAAATATCGGGCTCGAGCATTTCTGCCATTGGTATTCTCCTTGGGCGGCACCTGCCCCACTTACCAGATTAGGCGGTCGGCGCCGTTTTCCGGAACTTCTTCAATACAACGGGAATAAGCGCAACCGCGCCAAGAGCTGCGAAGGCGATCAACAATTCCTTCGTCACAAGCGCCCCGGGATCGAGCGTAAATTTGCAACTCTGCGCACCTCCGCCCGTCTGGCTCTGCAGGCAGCTTTCATGTGCTGCGCGTTGCGCTTCAATGACACTGTCGAGACCAACGCCCGCAAAGGCGAACGCAAAGGTTCCCGGAATGATCCCAACGAAGGTTCCAATCACGTAAGTCCCGAGCCTGACACCGAGCAAAGCCGGGGCAAGATTGACCAGCCAGAAGGGAAACAGCGGCACCAGCCTCAGAAAGAGGAGGTAGTTCAAGGCGCTCTCTTGAAATCCATCTCGTAGTTTTCCGAGCAACGGCCCCGCGCGTGCCGCCAGCGGCTCGCCGAATGACGTCTTTGCGACAAGAAAGATGATGGTGGCACCGATGGTGGCTGCAACCACGGTAGCAAGTCCCCCGACAAGCCAGCCGAACAGGAACCCGCCGGTCAATGTGAGAAAGATACCGCCTGGTAGCGACAATGCGATCGCGACGATGTAAATGCCCATATAGGCCAGCAGCGACAAAAGATAGTTCTGCTCGATATAGCCTTTGAGCAGATCGCGATTGTCCGCGATGTGCTGAAGCGTCAAATATTTGTGCCAGCCTTGCGATATGACGAGTACTGCCACACCAGCAAGTACCGCCAGTGGCAAAATGCGTTTGATCCAGCCGCCAGCATTCGGTTCCGCGTCGACATTATCATTCATGCTGACGCCCCCCGCGCCGACCACGTCCAACTGTGGCACCATGTGCAGACCGCACCTATACCATCATTTCTTGTCATTGAGATTCCAATCATATTCGTAGTCGGAGATCTCAGAGACGCCCGCCAAACGGTCAGCCAGAACAGGTTCGGCGTATTTGCGGATATGGACCAGAATGCGCCGCGTGGAGCTGCCAAAATCATCTCCATACCAGTCGTAGAGGCTCGACGCGATGATGTTGTTTCCATCAAAGCGCACCCCGCGGGAGCTGTTGATATAGCCGCGTGCCGCCTGATCGAGCATCTTTTCCAGGGCAGCACCTGTGTATGCTCGCTTGAGAAGATTAGGACATCCGACTGAGGCACAATTGACCGCGTAATGAATACGCGGATCACGCCAAATTGGGCGCAGTATTTCATGCTCGATATCGTCCAAGCTGAGTTTGACCCCCGATACCGTGACCACTTTTTCCTTCCAGGGTCCTGGCAGGATGAAACTGGTCAGGCGAATGTCACGGATTGATTTTACGGGGTAACGACTGGCAACGACATCGACCGTCTTGGCATTGTAGAGATTGGTCCAGAAAGCAAATTGCTCATCGCGTGTGAGCTTTGCTGGGTCAGCAGACTGCAATTGATCGAGATAGGCTTTGAGTTTGTCCAAGCCCTTTTTCTTCAAACCGGCATAGTCGAACCGGTTCAATCCGTCTTCGCCGACATGAAGATGCATCTCAAGCAGGTTGTTCCAGGTGGAATTGTCGATTTTGAGAACTGATTGCGGATCATGAGCCGCAAACTGCTCATGCAAGTCAGCTGCACGCACGCTCTGGCTGGCCAACAACACCATCAGGCCGACGAGGAGAATACCTGCTCCTTCCGTCAGAATGCGGCCGAGGCGACGTCCTGATGTGTCTGCTTGCCTCGAGCTGCTGCTGCGCCACGCGTTCATTCCGCAACCTCACCTGTCTGTTTCATTCGCTACGCACTAGATAACGTCAAGGCATCGAATTGGGAGCCAGACCTCAATGCTTCGTGATGGGTTGTCAGAATAAGTGAAATCCGCCGTATACATACAAATTCGCGATCAATTGACTTGAACCTGTCCCAAACGTATAAGCGGGCGCAATTCCTCAATGCTCACATTGGCGCACGCAAAACGGTTGCGAAGAGCATATTGCTAACCTAGCCGCAGTCCATGAGCGGCGACACGGAGATTAGGCGTGAAACGCACATATCAACCAAGCGTTCTGGTGCGGAAACGACGGCACGGATTCCGCGCACGCAAAGCCACAAGAGGTGGTCTCAAAGTCCTTGCGCGGCGGCGCGCCAAGGGCCGCAAGAGACTGTCGGCCTGAGCCGGGCCGAGCGAGTGATCCCGTGCCGACGGGCGAACTTCCCATCCCCCTTGGCCGATTGAAGAAACGCGCTGAATTCCTGCGCGTTCGTGACGGCCGGTCCTGGCGGTCGGGCTGCCTTGTGTTGCAGGCACGCGAGCGCGACAGTGATGGCAAGCCGAATGGCGAACCGCCCCGGTTCGGATTTACGGCGACCCGGCGTATTGGCACGGCTGTTGCCCGCAACCGGGCGCGGCGCAGACTGAAGGAAACGGTCCGGCGGGTCGCAACGGCCAATGCCCGGCCCGGGTATGATTATGTCGTAATTGCCCGCCAGGGCGCGCTAACTCGTTCCTTTGCAAATATGCAAAAAGACCTGGAAGAAGCGTTCTCCGGCGTTCACAAGAAAAAAGGCGCGCGGGCCTGAGTATGGGTCTTGTCTTGGCGGAACCGGTCTGATGGACGAAAACAATCGAAATTTGCTGATGGCGGTCGTGCTCTCGATCGCGGTGTTGCTGGCATGGCAGGCCCTCTACAATGGACCGAAGACCAGAGAGCGTGAAGCGCAGATACAAAAACAACAGGAACAGGCAAAGCAAGTCCCGCAACCGGGAACGCAGCAATCTACTGCACCGCAGCCTGACGGTGCCGGCGCACCTCCCAGGCCTTCCGGCCAGGCTGCAGTCCCTTCCACAGCTCCCGTCGTAGCAGGCGCCTCGCGCGAAGCGGCTCTTGCTGCTTCAAAACGCATCCCCATAGAGACGTCAAAACTCAAGGGGTCATTGGCGTTGACCGGTGCACGCATAGATGACCTCGTCCTCACCCGGTATCGCGAAACGGTCAAGCCCAACAGCCCCAACGTCACTCTGTTTTCACCTTCTGGCAGCAAGAAACCGTATTACTCCGAGCATGGCTGGGTTGGCGACGGTTCGGCCAAGATCAAACTGCCCAACGCGACCACGCAGTGGACGACGCTTTCGAACGGGCCCTTGAAGCCGGACAGCCCATTGACGATCGAATGGGACAATGGCGAAGGGCTCACCTTCCGACGCACATTTTCCGTCGATGAAAGCTATCTGTTCACTGTCAAGCAGGAAGTCGAAAACAAGAGCGGGAACCTTGTCACCCTTTACCCCTATGCGCTCATTTCGCGGCACGGCAAACCGGATGTCGAGAGTTTCTATATCCTGCATGAGGGGTTGGTCGGCGTCTCCGGCGAGCACAACTTGCAGGAAATCGACTATGACGACGCGGTCGAAGATGAGACACTCATATACAAGGATGTCAAAGGCGGGTGGCTTGGCATCACGGACAAATACTGGGCCGCTGTTGTAATACCCGACCAGAAGGCGCCTTATCAGGCGCGATACTCAGGGTCGGTCCTCAACGGCAAGGACCTGTACCAGACTGACTATCTGGCTTCTCCTGTGCAGGTGCCAGCGGGCGGCAAGGCTTCCACCCAGGGACTTTTGTTTGCAGGCGCCAAGGAAGTCGATGTCGTCGACGACGAAGCCGAACAATATGGCATCGACCGCTTCGACCTGCTGATCGACTGGGGCTGGTTCTACTTCCTCACAAAGCCGCTGTTTTTCGCAATCGATTATTTCAACAAACTCGTTGGCAATTTTGGCCTGTCGATCCTGATCGTCACGGTGCTGATCAAGCTCATCATGTTCCCGCTTGCCAACAAATCCTACGCGTCGATGAGCAAGATGAAGAAGCTGCAACCCGAAATGACCAAACTCAGGGAGCGCTTCGCGGATGACAAAGTGCGCCAACAGCAGGCGCTCATGGAAATGTATAAAAAGGAGAAGGTGAACCCGGCCTCAGGTTGTCTGCCGATCCTGATACAAATCCCGGTTTTCTTTGCACTCTATAAGGTGTTGTTTATCACCATCGAGATGCGCCATGCACCCTTCTATGGATGGATCAAGGACCTGTCGGCTCCCGATCCAACAACGTTATTCAACCTGTTCGGGCTCATTCCATGGGATCCTCCGACTTTCCTGATGATCGGCGTCTGGCCGCTCATCATGGGGGTCACCATGTTTGTACAGATGCGCCTGAATCCCGCGCCGCCTGATCCAATCCAGGCAAAAATATTCGCATGGATGCCGGTCTTTTTCACCTTCCTGCTTGCGCCGTTCCCTGCTGGCCTTGTGATCTACTGGGCGTGGAACAATACGCTGTCCGTCCTGCAACAGGCCTTCATCATGAAACGCCACGGCGTCGATATCGCCCTGTTCGATAATCTTGGACCTCTCGGAAAAAAAAAGGACAAGCGGGATAAAGACGACAAGAAATGAAACCGCACGGAACAAAAGCACGCTAAAGGCAAAAAAAAGGCCCGGGGAAAATCCCGAGCCTTCGACTAAGTGTATTTCATAATTCTTGCTGGTCAGTTCGGCAATACACCCGCACGTTTCAGCATCGTCTCTGCTTCCGGCATCACCTTGCGGCACCCGTCTGTCAGGGTCGCAAAGTTCTTCTTCAGACAAAGAAAGATCAGGTCCGGAACCGGTGCTACGCCGATGCAGTATTGTGCGATATCGCTTTTGCACGACGTGTCGGAAGCGAGGCGATCGAGCGCCGTCCTGATATCCAGGAGCTGCTCAGCCCCGTCATACATGCTGTAAGCGCAATCGAATGACAGCTTGTTGGAATGCGAATAAAGACAGGCACCGAGACGTCCCTGTCCCGGTTTTACCTCTTTGCAGAACTGTTTGATTTCCTTGTCGCACCGCTGCAATACCATGCCCGGGATATTCCCTTTCCCCTGTGCAGACACCGGTGCCTGCGACGGGATCAACATGGCCAGAGAACCTGCGACAACTGCCGCGAACGCAACTACTGACTTCTTCATAAATTCATCCTTTCTGGGGCACTCTCTGCTTAGATTGTCCCGTGGCTTCCATAGGCACACAGTCTTGTGCCTCGTTGGCTTGGCCTAGTTGGGCGCGCAATGCCCGAAGAAGGGAAAACCGGCCTCGACCGTACTGATCGCCCCAGTAAAGGTCCCGCTTTCCAGGGAAACGACTGCGCTCCATGTTTCTTCGTCCTGATGGCCATGCATGAAAATATGCTTGTCCGTTTTGATGAGGCCTTCAATGGCTTCCGATCTGCCTTTTTCCAGAAGCGTCAAAGACGCCATCTCTTTCTTCTTGATGTCCAGCGTCACGATTGGCGCCAGATTGATCTGTTGCGGTGTGATGCGCCTGCAGCTCTCATTCAATTTGCATTCCTGAACTTCGCTGATCGCGCACACGTAGTTGTTTGTCGCGGAAACCGCGCTTTGTGTCGAAAATTGCATGGCGGCAAGTACCCCTGCCGCAAGAATTACTGAAAATCGCACGGTCATCTCCTATCTTGAAACCTGGTAGCCTTTGCCGCGAAGGCATGTCTCGGCTGCCCGCAAATAGGCATCATATCTGAGGTCCAGTTTTCTCTGTTTCTCGACACCGAAAATACCACCGATCAAACCGCCTGCTGCAGCACCCGCGCCAAGACCGACGAGAGCGCCCGTACCGCCCTTGGCGATAGCGCCAACGATTGTGCCGGTAGCACCGCCCACAAACAGGCCTTTTCTGGCACCTCGGTACCCTTTGGTTTCCTCTGGATAACCGCTGGGGTTGAATCCCGTTTGCACAACCGCCCAGTCGTGACATGCAAGCCGGTCGAGGTTTTCCTGTTCGACGCTTTGACCTTTCAGCGGATAGGCGAAAAGTGCTCTTGCATTTGCTGTAGTGGGCGGTATGGCGAAGGCAAGAACAAGCGCGACTGCCGCAACTGACTTACGGCCAAAATGAACCATTCGAATCTCCCTTGAAGGCGTATTGTGATTGAGACTTCCGGCAGTATTGCCGCGCATCGTCGCTAACATCAATCGCAAAATTCTCTGTTTTCATTACAAATTACACGCGCGAACGCCGAGTCGTTCGTTTATGTTTTCCCGAACCGGTTGCCTAGTCTGTTTGGGTTCTTAGCTTTCGAAGCGAGAGACAACGAGATGCCATTCTGCCGATTGGACCATCTGGCGATAGCTGCCGCCACACTTGAACAAGGTGTCGCCTACCTGGAGGAACAACTAGGTGTCACGGTGCCGCAAGGCGGAAAACACCCGCTGATGGGTACTCACAACCGGCTCATGCAACTGGGGCCGGACGCATTTCTTGAAATCATCGCTATTGACCCCGATGCGGACCAGCCGGCGCGCCCGCGCTGGTTTCATCTCGATGATCCGATTGTTCAGGCACTGATTGCGCAGCAACCCCGATTGCTCACCTGGGTCGTTCGCACTGATGACATCGAGGCAGCGACAAAAGCCTCACCCATCGCCGTTGGCGAGATAAAGGAGGGCAGACGCGGTGATCTGGTTTGGCAAATTACTGTTCCCAAGGACGGCTCCATGCCGGAGGACGGTCTCTTTCCAACCCTCATCCAGTGGCCGGACAGTCTGATGCCCAATGGCCCTGCCTCCAATATGGCCGATCTCGGCTGCACACTTGAAAGCTTGCACATTGCACACACTGACCCGGAACGCTTCGGCACAGCACTTGGCGCAATCGGTGCCGGTGGTCTCGCAGAGATCGATACGGCTTCTGAGGAAATCCCACCGGGTTTGACGGCATGGATCACTTCGCCGAAAGGTAGGGTAGCGCTGCGCTAGCCATCCGCGAGGACGAATTCCACGAGCGGCTCAAGAGACTGGTGTTCGGCCTTGAGCGCGCTGATATCCTCCTCTGGTCTCGGGAGACTGGCATGGTTGTGCCAGAACACAGGCATGCCGAGCGCTCCCGATCCGTTCACATCGAAAGCCGAACCGGCGACGAACAGTGCCCGCTCTGGTTCCACGTCAAGCTCTTTGAGTGCTGCTCTGTATGGCCTCGGGTCGGGCTTGTATGCCCCCACCTGCTCAGCAATGACCACGACATCAAACTCGACACCAACTCTGGCAACTGCCCTCTGGCCAAGCGCTACAGAACAGTTGGTTACGACCGCCAGCGGCATGCGTCCCTTCAACCTGTTCAGTACGCCCGGCGTTTCCGGCCATGGCTGCAGTTCATCCCAGCGCGCAATAAGCTGGCGTCCGGTTTCCTCGTCAAACCCCTGCTCGCGCGCCGCCTGCACGACGAGGTCCTCGTATGGTTGGTAATCGCCGGTTGCATATGTCAGGCGCAAATAATGGTGGCGCCAGCGCTGACCTGCTTCCTCGTTGCCCGCGACGGCATTCCATAGTGTCCAGGAATCAATAAGTCCTGTGAGCAGATCGAAAATGACGGCGTCGTAGCGGGCGCGCATTGACTTGGCTTTCAGCTTGGCGTGGTGCACTCATAGGCAAGCGCCATAACGCCGGTCATAGACGAGAATGAACGACAACGCCAAATCGAACGAAATGGACGTCCTGCTCAAACAGGAGGCCGACCGCCTGTTCCGCCGCCCGTGCACTTTTCTAAAAGGTGTCGTGCGGGTTGCCGACCTGCCGGATGATAGTTTACCCGAGGTAGCCTTCGCCGGGCGTTCCAACGTCGGCAAGTCAAGCCTGCTCAATGCGCTCGTAGGGCAGAAGGCTCTTGCGCGCACGTCCAACACGCCGGGGCGTACCCGCGAGGTGAACTATTTTCGGCTTGATGAACGTCTCTATCTGGTTGACTTGCCGGGCTATGGATATGCCCGTGCCTCCAAAAAAGAGGTGGCGGGCTGGAACCGGCTCATACAGGACTATCTTAAAGGACGCGCCAGTCTGCGCCGGGTATTCCTGCTGATTGATGCCCGGCACGGGCTCAAGGAGTCGGACAAGCCTACCTTGGCGCTGATGGACACGGCCGCCGTCTCCTACCAGGTGGTTCTTACCAAGGTGGACAAGGTGAAGGGTTCAGAGCTTGAAAAGGTCGTCGGGCGCACCTCAAAAGAACTCGCAAAACACCCAGCAGCCCACCCGGAATTGATCGCCACATCTGCGCGCAAGGGCGCAGGCCTTTCTGACCTGCGTGCGGCAATCCTAACCCTGATGAACGACTAGAGATTGTCCGCCTCGGCCAAGACGCTATAAGAGGCGGCGAGGAATTGAAAATCTATGCCGAAAGACGACAAGAAAAAGCTGAAGGACAAAGGACAGGCCTCCGCCGAGGCCGCGATCCTGTCCAAGGCCCTGCCCTATATGCAGCGCTACGACCAAACAACAGTCGTGGTAAAGTATGGTGGCCATGCCATGGGCGATCCAGAGCTCGCAAAAGGTTTCGCCCGCGACATCGTGCTCCTGAAGCAATCCGGCGTGAATCCGGTGGTGGTCCATGGCGGCGGACCGCAAATCGGTCAGTTGCTCGAAAAGATGGGCATCAAGTCAGAATTTCAGGGTGGGTTGCGGGTCACCGACCGGGACACGATGGAAGTGGTGGAAATGGTGCTCGCTGGATCCATCAACAAGCAGATCGTTGCCAACATCAACGCGCAAGGCGGCAAGGCTGTCGGCATCTCGGGAAAAGACGCAAACCTCATGGGCGTCCGCAAACTGAAGAAACAGGTCTCAAATCCGGATTCCAACATCATGAAGGTTGTTGACCTCGGATTTGTCGGCGAGCCAACTCGTGTCGATCCTGAAATAGTCGAGGTGATCATTGGATCGGATTTGATTCCGGTCGTCGCGCCGCTTGGAGTGGGAGAAGACGGGCAAACTTACAATGTCAATGCCGACACCTTCGCCGGGGCAGTTGCCACGGAACTGGGGGCAAGACGCTTGTTGCTCCTGACGGATGTCGAGGGCGTGCTCGACAAGCAAGGTGAGCTGATTCAGCGGCTCACCATCGAAGATGCCCATGCGCTCATCAAGGACGGCACGATCTCGGATGGCATGATACCGAAAATCGAAAGCTGCATTTCGGTTGTGCAAAACGGTGTCGAGGCCGTGGTTATCATCAACGGACGCACGCCACATGCCGTGTTGCTCGAACTCTTCACCGAACATGGCGCTGGCACAATGCTCAGTGCCGCTCAGACTACTTAACCACGGAAACCGAGCACTTGGATCGTTTCGAAAAAACTCAGGCCTGGATATTCGATCTGGACAACACGCTCTATCCGGCGGAGTGCAATCTGTTCGCGCAAGTGGACCAACGCATGGGAGAGTTCATTTCAGACTTTCTCGATCTTCCCTTCGATGAAGCCCGTAAGATCCAGAAATCCTATTATGCGGGTTACGGTACGACCCTCTCCGGTCTCATGGCTGAGCACGGATTGAAGCCAGAGCTGTTTTTAGACTATGTGCATGATATTGACGTCTCAATGGTCCCCCCAGCCCCAGAGCTTGGAGATGCAATCGATCGCCTGCCAGGCGAAAAATACATCTTCACAAACGGCTCACGGCAGCATGCAGAGAATGTAGCGGGGCAACTCGGGATTCTCGACAGGTTCAACGATGTATTCGACATCGGCGCAGCCGGCTTCGTTCCCAAGCCTGAGGCAGAGGCTTACGACAAATTTCTGCAGGCTCACAAAGTGACGGCGCGCGAGGCAGCCATGTTTGAGGACATGCCGCACAATCTGGAAGCGCCACATGACCTGGGAATGGTGACCGTGCTGGTGCATTCAAGTTTTTACGACCATCCGATCCAGCATCAGATCAAGGAATGGAAATCGCCACCTGAGCATGTGCATCACATGACAGAAGACATAAAAGGATTTCTTGATGCGGTGCATGTCGTTCTCGGCACCGGAAACGATTCGAATACTGCTCAAAAAAGTTAACCACCGCATGCACTTCGCGGAGCCTGGCGTACCGTCAATGCGGGTGAGAAATTCTTCGCGAGGCCGATACGTGCCACACTTGCATTGCGGCCACATTGACAAGCGCACCCTGCCACCGCAGAAAGTGCCGCGAATTGACCCGAAAACTGAAAGCTCTGGATAAGAAACGTGCGCCGACTTCTACTGACATTTGTTGCATATGCGGTGTTTTCTGCGCTGGCTGCGGTCGCGCACGCCGAAATCGGTGAGGGCGAAGGGCCAGAACAGCAAATCAGCGCCGAGCAGCAACTCAACGATGATTTGGCGCGCTGGACGCGGGTGCTCGACCGGGTTGGCGATCAGCTTCAGGGCACGGACCTGACGCCTGCAATCCTGGGCAAACTCCGGACCACGGTCGCCGACGTTCAGAAGCGGTTGACAGAGGCGCGTATTCCCGTCGGTGCAGAGGTCGAACGCTCCAAGAACGTGCTGGACGCACTGGGATCTGCGCCGAAAGATGGCGAGCCGCCGGAATCCGGCGAAATCATCTCCCAGCGCGTTACCCTGAATGAGGACCTTGCCGACGACACGGGTCGATTGAAGCGGCTGGATGTTCTGATCCAGCAAAGCCGTGAGTATCTGGCGCTGATCAGCAAGGCCGAGAACACCGCTCTTGGCGAACAGTTGTTTGCGCGAACGCCTTCGGTTTTGTCCTGGCAGACGTGGAGCCAGGCAGCCAATGACTTCGGCGAATTGAGAGAACGTGCGCGTCTGGGAATAGATCGCTGGCACAAGTCGGAGCAGGTCACCAGCGCAAAACAAAGCAGATTCATTTTCGGTGCCTTGTTTGGCGTTCTTGGGGTTGCTGCCCTCGCCTTTCTCCTCCGCCGCTGGCTCTTTAGGGAATTTGGACGTCAGCGCGACATTGAACTCCCAAGCTACCGCAGGCGCGTGCTCGCATCACTGGTCGAAACCGTAGCCCGAACGGCCATTCCGGCTCTCGTCGCTGGGGCGATATACATGGCCCTCTACGCCTCCGGCGTGTTGATTGATTTCATGAAAGAGCTGGCACTTGGTGCCGTCGCGGCAGTCATTGCATTCAGCATCACTTATGGACTCCCACGCGCGATACTGTCGCCATCCCTTCCACAATGGCGCCTGGCCGCGATCGGAGATGGCGCCGCGCGGTTGTGGTACCGCTATGCCCTGACGCTGGCGGTAATTGTCGGCCTGGGCATACTGCTGGCTATCCCTGGTGCTGAACTCAGGCCGACAGATGCTCTCTTAGCTGTATACGGCTTGCTCATGAACACCGCTTACGCGCTTGTCTTTTTCGCCATGGCTACCGACAAGCGTCTCTGGCTGACCCCGGATCAGGAAGCTAACGCAATCGCGTCAGCTGTCGAGCCACCGACCACACCGACCGTACAACCGGCATCGCGCAGTCGCTGGTGGCTCGTAGGGCGGATTGTACTGGCAACCGTCGCGATGGCCATACCGGTCACATTGTTGGCGGGCTACAGCGTCCTCTCCGATTTCATCGCAGGAAGGCTTCTGGCTACGGCGGGCGTTTTCCTGATTGCCCTCGTGCTGCACGGGCTTGCGCGTGACCTCATCGGCGTCTTTGCGCTTGATCGGAACAAACCGTCAGACGAGCCGGACAAGACCAATCCGGTTTACGTCTGGTCGGTTCTGTTTCTCGATATCGGGGTCGTTCTGACTATGGCGTTTCTCGTCGTACCTTTGTGGGGCGGCCACTGGGACAGCATTCTCGACCGCCTGGGTTGGACCTTGACCGGGTTCAAAATCGGAGAACGGACCTTCTCCATTACCGACGTGTTCGCGGGGATGGTGACCTTCATCGTTCTGCTCGCCCTGCTTCGCTCCGTCCAACACTTCATCAACAGGCGCGTGCTGCAGCAGACAAGCATGGATGCAGGCGTGCGGAACTCGCTGTCGACAGGAATTGGATATGTCGGCCTCGTCATCGCATTGCTGATCGCGATCAATATGACAGGCATAGACCTGTCAGGATTGGCGATCATTGCCGGCGCACTCTCGGTTGGTGTCGGCTTCGGTCTGCAGAGCATCGTCAGTAACTTCGTTTCCGGGCTCGTCCTGCTGGCGGAACGTCCAATCAAAGTTGGCGACTGGATTGAGGTTGGAGCCCACCAGGGTATCGTTCAAAGTATCAGCGTGCGCAGCACCGAGATTAAGACGTTCGAACGTGCGTCGGTAATCGTTCCCAACTCCGAGCTTATTGCCAATTCTGTGGTTAATCGGATGCACAAGGACAAGCAGGGTCGGCTCGAGGTTCCCGTCGGCGTCGCGTATGGTTCCGATGTTAACAAGGTTCGGGAGATCCTGTTGGACTGCGCGGACAAGCAGAGCGAAATCCTGCAAAACCCCGCGCCCTTTGTCCTTTTCATGGACTTCGCAGACAGCTCGCTCCTGTTCCAATTGCGCGCCTTTGTTCCGGATGTGGGCCGCAGATTGAGAATCTCGAGCGAATTGCGTTTTGCAATCGACGAGGCATTCCGTGAAGCAGGCATCGAGATTCCATTCCCGCAGCGGGACATCCATATCAAGGAAACCAAGGTGGCTGTGGAGGTGCCCGCAATACGCGCGCGGACGAGCAGATCATCGACCTCAGGTCGCACGAGAAAATCACCGGCAAGAAAACAGAAATAGAAAGTTCCGCAGATCATTGAGCCGCGCCTTCGGCCGGCACACCACCCCATTCATTGACAAGCTCGCCTCGCCGCCGCAGAAAGTTCCTCCATACCGAGTTCTGAAAAACGATTTTGAGTCACACAGGAAAAATCATGGCCCACGATGATCTGAAAAAGACGATCGAAGCCGCGTTCGAAGGGCGCGACGAAATCGGTCTCGACACCAAAGGCGAAATTCGCGATGCGGTCGAAACCGCACTTGATCTCCTGGACTCAGGTCAAGCCCGGGTCGCCGAGAAGGTCGGCGATGAATGGCAGGTCAATCAGTGGCTGAAAATGGCCGTATTGCTCTCATTCCGCCTGACGCCAACCGTCGTCATGGGTGGCGGGCCCGGTGGTGCAACCTGGTGGGACAAGCTTCCTTCAAAATTCGCCGGCTGGGATGCGACACGCTTTGAGGAAGGCGGTTTCCGCGCGGTACCGAACTGCACGGTACGCCGCTCAGCCTATATCGCGCCGGGCGTGGTGCTCATGCCGAGTTTCGTCAATCTCGGCGCCTATGTGGATGAGGGTAGCATGGTCGACACCTGGGCGACGGTGGGATCTTGTGCGCAAATCGGGAAGAATGTGCATCTATCGGGCGGCGTCGGCATTGGTGGCGTTCTCGAGCCGCTCCAGGCGGGTCCGGTTATCATCGAGGACAATTGTTTTGTCGGCGCGCGCTCGGAAGTCGTCGAGGGCGTTGTTGTTGGTGAAGGGTCAGTCATTTCGATGGGCGTATTCATCGGACAGTCGACCAAGATCGTCGACCGAGCCACTGGTAAGATTCATATCGGACGCGTACCGCCCTATTCGGTGGTCGTATCGGGCTCGCTTCCGGGCAAGAACCTGCCGGGCGAGAATTGGGGACCGAGCCTCTATTGCGCGGTGATCGTCAAAACGGTGGACGCTCAGACGCGAGCCAAAACGTCGCTCAACGAGCTGCTGCGCGACTAAAGCAAGACGGCGAAGCCATGTCATCGAATGCGCTCGATATCGCGCAAACCCTTATTCGCTGCCCTTCGGTGACACCCGAAGAGGGTGGTGCCCTTGATGTGCTGGAGACTATGCTCAAAGGGGCAGGTTTCACGTGCAACCGTCTGGTGTTTTCAGATGAAGACACGCCGGACGTCGACAACCTTTTCGCCCGCATTGGCACAAAAGCACCTCACATTTGCTTCGCAGGGCATACCGACGTGGTTCCGCCCGGTAACGAAACAGATTGGACACATCCCCCCTTTGGCGCAGTTGTTGACGATGGCTGGCTTTTTGGACGCGGCGCGGCCGACATGAAAGGCGACATCGCCTGTTTCGTGGCGGCCACTCTCGACTATCTCAGCAAAACCGAAAACATGCTCAACGGCTCCATCAGTTTTCTCATTACCGGAGACGAAGAAGGTCCAGCCATAAACGGTACGCGTAAGGTGCTGGAATGGATGAAAGAAAATGGCCATACGCCAAGCCATTGCCTCGTTGGGGAGCCGAGTTGCTCTGAAAAACTCGGCGATACCTTGCGAATTGGACGACGCGGGAGCCTGAGTGGCGAAATCACCGTCAGCGGCGTGCAGGGACATACGGCCTACCCGCATCTGGCAAACAACCCGATTCCGGGGTTGCTCGATGTTCTCGGTTCATATCTTGCCGAACCGCTGGACGATGGTTCAGCGCATTTTGCACCGTCAGATTTACAAATTACAGCAATTGAGACCGGCAACCCGGCCTCAAATGTCATCCCTGCCGCCCTCTTGGCTCGGTTCAATATTCGCTTTAACGCAAATCACACCGCGGA
>DEIT01000002.1:17608-24001 GCA_002352635.1 Hyphomicrobiaceae bacterium UBA2767
AGGTGAAACTGGAATAACACCGGAATTATCTACTGGCGGCGGGACATCTGATGCACGTTTCGTCAAAGATTATTGCCCAGTAATTGAATTCGGCCTTGTGAACAAAACCATTCATGCAGTAGATGAGCGAATTGAAGTTTGTGACCTAGACGCCCTTACGGGTATCTATAGAGCCTTTATCGAACGATATTTTGATGCGTTCGCGGCGACGGATGTTGCAGCCTCAAATCCGTAACAATTCTCTACTAGGTGCACGATAGAAACTGCGCATCACAATCGAGAGATCAACCGCAAGTGTTAATTGGAGTTTTGCATATGACCAGTAACTTCACGCAAACCGGAGCGATGAGGAGACGAAAAATGCGGATTATCCCTGCAGCACTCGTGGCTGTAGCCTTCAGCATGCCGCTTGCAGCTACCGCGGAGGCGGCAGCCTCAATCCTAGGATCCTGGAATGGCCGCGGCACCGTGCGTCTTAAGGATACCGGTCAGGTTGAGCCTGTCAGTTGCAGCGTTCGTTACGAAGCAGGTGGCGGGCGCACGTTTGTGCTGAATGCAACATGCGCGACGACTGCCGGGACATTCCAGCAATCCGGCCGAATCGTGAAGCTGGGCAGCAACAGCTATTCGGGCAGCCTGTATTCTGATCAATATGCCGTGTCCGGAAAAGTTAGCATTTCTGTAAGCGGCAAGAGCCAGACGATCCGCGTCAACAGCCCCAAAGGGTCAGGCAGCCTGAAGCTCCGCAAGCGTTAGTCTCGGTACTCGACTGACACCAGATACAGACCGTGCGGTGGCGCAACTGGCGCGCAAGCCGCGCGGTCCTTTGCTTTTAGGGCAGCCTCGATATCCCGTGTGCGCCATTTTCCTTCACCAACCTGCTTGAGCGCACCAGCAATGGAGCGCACCTGGTTGTGCAGGAATGATCGCGCTTCCGCCACGATGTGAATCTCGGCGCCGACCCGTGATACGTCGAGCCGGTCGAGTGTCTTGACCGGGGATTTCGCCTGACATTGGGCGGCACGAAATGTCGTGAAGTCGTGTTTGCCGACGAGCGCTTGCGCCGCTGCATGCATCGCATCGCTGTCGAGCGGCCTTGGCACCTGCCACGCGCGGTTCCGGTCGAGGGCGAGCGGCGAACGCCTGTCGCAAATTCGATAGAGATACTGACGGCGCATGGCTGAAAAGCGTGCATCGAAATCCGCATCGACTTCAGCACAATCGAGCACGGAAACCGGGTCGGGCCGCAAATGGGCATTCAGTGCATCGCGAACCGTGTCTGTCGGCCAGGATTTCTGAAGATCGAAATGGGCGATCTGTCCGAGCGCATGAACCCCTGCATCGGTTCGCCCCGCACCAGCAGGAATGAGCCTTTCACCGCAGAAGGCTTCAATGGCCTCCGCCAGCCGCGCCTGAACTGACGGACCGTTGTCCTGCAGTTGCCAGCCCACATAGGGCGTGCCGTCATATTCGATTGTGATCCGATAGCGGGGCATGGCGGATTGGTGCCCTCATACCGCGCCAATGGCAAGACCTGAGCAGGACGATGCTTCTAGCGTGCCCATGGTGCGCGCTTGCGCCGATTGGCCCGATAGTAGGGAATGCCGCGTGGACGCATCGGTGCTTCAAAACCGGAAAACTTCCAGTTGGGCATGGTACTCGCCCAAGGCGACCCGCCTTCAACCGTTCGCCCACCTTGTATTTTGCTGGCGTAGCGAGACCCTTGTCGCACCGTCTTGCCACCCTTGATCCGGCTGGCATAGGGCGAGCCCTGCTGCGCCGTCTTGCCACCCTTGATCCGGCTGGCGTAGGGCGAACCCTGCTGAACCGTCTGTCCGCCCCGGATACGGCTCCTGACATCGGGACCGTGGGCCCACGGCCGGGGTGCAGCGTAGTAAGGCGGGAAGTAGGTTTGCTGTGGTAGGGAAAAACCGACGAAGCGTGCGCGCAGGCGACGGCTTTTTTTTCTGCTCACACGACGCTCCGCCCGCTTGCCCTGGATTTGCCCAAACTTTCTGACACGCACCGGGAACAGATCAGTCTGTACACGCTGAGATCTTGGAAGCCGGGTTCCGGGCAGATCCGTTTGAACCCGTTGAGCGCGCGGGACGCGCGTGCCCGGCAAATCCGTCTGGACGCGTTGGTTTCGCGGCAATCTGGTGCCCGGCAGGTCCGTCTGGACACGCTGTGAACGCGGTAGCCGCGTTCCCGGAAGATCGGTTTGCACCCGCTGGTCACGGGGCAGCGTCGTTCCTGGCAAATCCGTCTGAACGCGCTGGTTGCGCGGCAGTGTTGTACCCGGCAAGTCTGTTTCAACGCGTTGTGACGGTGGCAACCGGGAACCGGGGAGATCTGTTTGAACACGTTGGGCTGGGGGCAGCCTCGTTCCCGGCAGATCCGTCTGGACGCGCTGGTTTCGTGGCAGCGTTGTACCCGGCAAGTCCGTTTGAACGCGTTGCGAGCGGGGCAACCGGGAACCGGGGAGATCAGTTTGCACACGCTGATCAGGAGGCAGTCTCGTTCCCGGCAGATCCGTCTGAACGCGCTGATCGCGCGGGAGGCGTGATCCCGGAAGGTCGGTCTGAACCTTTTGTTTGGTGATAACCCGCGTCGGTGGATCAAACTTCTTTGCGCGTTTTAGGACGCGGCGCTTCCGGACTGGCGACTTCTTCTTTGTCGGCAAAACCCGCAATATTCGCGCACCGGCAATGCTTTCAGTAACACCGATGCGTATCGAAGTTGGGTTGACCTGAATTACCTTTTGCGCAACCGCCGGGACAATGCCAATAGCGGTAACCGCCATGCTCGAGGCGGCAACAAACGCGATACTTTTTACTCTCAAGGCGCACTCCAAACCCCGCGGCGCACCTCCTCGTAGGTCGTATTCTAACGCGTTTCTTCTGCAGGTGGTGAAAAGGTTGCGTGAAGGTTAGCGGCGGCGCCATCGTTGCCACTATGCAAGCTCCGCGAAGGCTGTTGGCTCAATAATCCGTCCGCGCACTGGGGCCGCCCTATCCGACAAGGTCACGGCCACCAGGGAGATGATCAACTCACCACTCAAGCGCAGGCGCGCGACCATCTGAACTTCGTCTTCCTGCAAGAACGCAGCCCGGACAATATTTGTAATCGCGTCCATATCCCCAGCGCGCTCTGGCCGGATGATCATGACACTGTCATGCCGCTCTTTATGGGCACGCCATGCAAAAAATCTACCGCGGACATGGGGGTTTTTCCTGCACGCTGAAGCTGGGTGAGGCGCACGGCTCCTGACCCGCAGGCAATAGTGAGATCTCCATCCAGCACCGTGCCGGGGGACCCTTCTCCCGTAGCGAGGCTGGAATGCAGGACTTTCACCCGCTCCCGTTTCCCGTTCACGTCCAGTTCAAACCATGCGCCTGGAAAGGGCGACAGGCCGCAAATGTGGCTGTGGACTTCTCTTGCGGAACATCCCCAATCCAGCCGTGACTCCTCCTTGTCGATCTTGGCCGCATAGGTGACGCCTTCCGCGCTTTGTGGCGTGCAGTGGAGGCTTCCACGCTCGAGGGCGGCGAGCGCGCGGACCACCAAATCCGCACCGAGACGGGCGAGGCGGTCATGCAATTCACCTGCGGTTTCATCCCTCTCGATGCTTGTGCGCTCTGACAGGCAAACGGAACCCGTATCCAGCCCTTCATCCATGCGCATCACCATGACCCCGGTTTCCGTGTCGCCGGCCATGATTGCGCGCTGGATGGGTGCCGCACCGCGCCAGCGAGGCAGCAGCGAGGCGTGCAGATTGAGGCACCCATTTTTCGGTGCTTCAAGAATCTCCTTGGGCAAAATGAGCCCATACGCCACAACAACCGCGACATCCACCTCCAACGCGGCGAAACCACGCTGCTCATGGGGATCCTTGAGAGTAGGGGGTGTAACGACGGGAATTCCAGCCTGCTCGGCAAAAGCATGGACCGGGGACAAACGCGCCTTCTGTCCCCTACCGGCCGCGCGCGGGGGCTGGGTATAGACACGAGCAACATCGTGGCCCGCGCCGATCACCTCGGACAGGCAGGGCACGGAAAAATCGGGCGTTCCCATAAAAACAACACGCAGCGGCATTGGTGCGACAATTCCTTTCCCGTTCGCGAAGCAGAAGTGGACATGTTTTACGCGGGAGATGAAGCAGATGCCAGACGTGCGGAGAGCCGCACTAGGTTAAAGTGCGGCTCCCCCACAGGATAACCCGCTCACCTCAGCCATCCGGAATGGCTTCAACAGCAAAATATCGCGTTCGGTTAGGCGCGCTTCAGGCCACCACAGCCAACGGGTTTCATTCCTGCCGAAATCAGAGCCGAAGCCCTGACCCAAAATTATTACAGCACCTCCGCCGCCCACGAGACACCAGAAATGCCAGGCTTGGTTAAAGCACCTGAAGGATGGTTAAGCGACGACTTCGCCCTTGGCCGCCTTAACGAATTTCTTGATAACCCGGTCTCGTTTGAGCCTGGAAATATAGTCGATGAACAGCTTCCCATCGAGGTGATCCACCTCGTGTTGAACGACGGTCGCAAGAATGCCCTCACATTCCTGTTCCTGCTGTTTGCCGTCACGATCGAGATAGCGGACGGTGACATTGGCGGGTCGCTCTACTTCAGCATAAAACTCCGGAATAGAAAGGCAGCCCTCTTCGTGAGCGCGCAATTCGTCGCCTCGCGCAATGATTTCCGGGTTCACCATGACGATCGGCACTTTGGGTGCTTCGCCACCCTCTTCATCTGCACTCCGGTAGCTCGCGTCCATGACGATTAGCCGGCGGGGTACGGCAATCTGTACCCCCGCCAAACCGATGCCTGGCGCGTCGTACATCGTCTCAAACATATCATCGATCAGCGCGCGCAATTCATCATCCACGCGCTCCACAGGCGCGCTGCGGCTCCGCAGCAGCGGGTCGGGCAAGGTGATGATTTCGCGTTTCGTCATATATGGGTTGAAATAGGGGTTGGCCGGGTCAAGGTCAACGTTGCTTTGCTCAATTCCAATCAGCCCAATTTCCGGCGAAGGCAAGACTCCCCGGCGCCCTGCTTCCGCAGTAATTGCGCGCAAAGGACAAGCACTATCTGCAAATGTTCCTGTTTTGATCCAAAACTTGCGCGAATCGCGCTATAGCTATCCGTATGAATGAAAATATCATCCGCTTGGGCGAGATTACACTCGACCCGACGTTACTTTTGCTTGGCGTGGCGGGTTTTGCCGCTTTCCTGCTGTTGGCCCTTCTGATCGTGGTCATTGTCGGCATGTCTCGCCGCTCAGCGGAATCAGCGGAAAAGACGGCTCAGGCATCGCACCTCGATACGGAGCTGGCTGAATTGAAAGGCCGGTTACAGACGGTCGCCGAGATTTCCGTGTCACGGCAATCTGAGCTAACCCGCTCCATCAACCAACGTCTTGACGGTGTAACCCATCGGTTGGGGCAGAATCTGACCGAGAGTTCACGCAAGACCACCGAAAGCCTGTCCAAGCTCAACGAACGCCTTGCCGTCATCGACACGGCGCAGAAAAACATCACGGAGCTTTCATCCAATGTCGTAGGCCTGCAGGAAATTCTCGCCAATAAGCAGCAGCGGGGGGCGTTCGGCCAGGGCCGTATGGAAGCGATCATCGAGGACGGGCTGCCGCGAGGCGCCTATACATTTCAGGCGACACTTTCAAACAATATGCGCCCTGACTGTCTGATCCATCTGCCCAACGCGCCAGACGTGGTCATCGACGCCAAGTTTCCGCTGGAAGGATTTGAGGCGCTGCGTGAAGCCCGCTCGGAAACGGCGAAGAAACAGGCTAATACGCGCGTGCGCCAGGACGTCGGCACACACATAACGGCGATCGCCGAACGCTATCTCATCTCTGGAGAAACGCAGGATACGGCGCTCATGTTTGTGCCCTCTGAAGCAATCTACGCGGATCTGCATGAGAATTTTCCGGCAGTCCTGCAACAGGCGGCGCGGGCCCGCATCGTCATCGTCTCGCCAAACATGCTGATGCTGGCTGTGCAGACCATGCAGGCGATCATGAAGGACGTGAAGATGCGCGAGCAGGCCGGACTTATCCAGAAGGAAGTCGCCTACCTGCTGGACGACGTGCACCGCCTGCGCGAACGCGTGCTCAAATTGCAGCAGCATTTCGGCCAGACCGGAAAAGACATCGAGCAAGTTCTCACGTCATCGGAGAAGATCACCTCGCGCGGGCGCAGGATTGAGACGCTCGACTTTGAGGATGAGGCGAAAGCACCTGCCGCGAAAGTACCAACGTCAGGGCGCAAGAAAGGCAAGGCGCCCGCAAAATCGAACGGCAATGGCAAACAGCCGGACCTGCTGGCTGGAGAGTAGGCTTAGCCCGACCCTTTTTCGCCCATGATCGCAT
>DEIT01000078.1 GCA_002352635.1 Hyphomicrobiaceae bacterium UBA2767
TGGCCTATCGGCGCAATTACGGCATGGAGACGCGCGTGGCCCGCTATCACAATATTTTCGGCCCAGAAGGAACCTGGATCGGCGGTAAGGAAAAGGCGCCTGCAGCGCTGTGCCGCAAAATCGCAGAGGTGCCGGATGGCGGCGAGATTGAAATCTGGGGCGATGGCGCGCAAACGCGTTCGTTCCTGTACATCGATGAGTGCCTGGAAGGCACGACCCGCCTGCTGCGTTCTGATGCGCTTGAGCCCCTGAATATCGGGTCCGAAGAAATGGTGACAATTAACCAACTGGCGGGTCTCATTATGGAAGTCGCGGGCAAGGATGTTGACATCAAGCACATCCCCGGACCGCTTGGCGTGCGAGGTCGCAATTCCCACAATGAGTTGATCGGCAAACGCTTGGGGTGGAAGCCGTCGGAACCGCTGATTGAGGGTCTGCGTAAAACCTATCCCTGGATCGAGCGCCAGCTCCAACACCTGCGAGGCAGCAACACAGTGAGCGTAGCGGCGGAATAAACGCACATTGCGTTGTGATGAGACGGCCCTCCCAGGAGGGCCGCTTTTTTTTGGGGTAGGGAAGCGCCAGCTAATTGTTGGCGAATTTGGCAGGAAAGAGTGTCTCGATCAGACTGAGAAGGACGAAGCGTGGGGCATAGTAGCAATAGCGCCGCCACAACCGTTTCGGCTCTGATGTCAGCCGGTGCAGCCACTCGAGACCATAGTTGCGCATCCATGCCGGCGCCCGGTGGACACGGTCGGTATGAAAGTCGAACGCCGCACCAACGCCGACCAGCACAACATCCTTCATGCGACCGACATGTTGGTTCATCCAGATTTCCTGTTTGGGACAACCCAGTCCAATCCACATGATGTCGGTATTGGCCGCTTCGACGCGGTCTACCATCTGGGCTGTTTCTTCTTCGCTCAATGGCCTGAATGGCGGGCATTCCGTACCGGCAACCTGCAGGCCCGGATAACGCTCTTTGAGCGTCTCGGCGAGAGACTCCGCAACGCCTTCCGCGCCACCATAAAAAAAGTGTCGCCACCCTTCGGATTGCGACCGTTCACAGGCAGCAAGAAGAAGATCGGGTCCGCACACGCGTCTGATACGCCTGTTTCCCCGCAACCTGCCGACCCAGGAGAGGGGCGTGCCGTCTGGCACGATCAGGTCAGCCTCGAGCAGTGCTGCCCTGTGCTGGTCGTTGGCGCTTGCGCTGGTGACATTGAAGACATCGGTAGCGCAGATGTAACGGCTCGTGCCGTCCCTGATCCAATCGCGGAGCGTGTCCAGCACGAGCGGCATGTCGACGGCCCCAACTGGAACGCCGAGAATGTTGATCGTTTCGAGTGTCTTATTTTTGGACAAGAAAACCGCCTTCCGCATGTGGGTAATTTCCCACGCAAAGTTCTGGCCTAAATTGTCGCAAAGTCGATTCAAGATTAGGGGAAACGTATCTTAGGGTTAATTGCGGTTACCTGCTTCTCACTGCAGAAAAAACTGCCATGATGAGACGATCCTGCAGTTGCGGGTATCTAAAGCGGCAAATGTAAAAGCGGTGAGAGTGCGAGGCTCATGTCCAGAATTTTTCCGATCGTTCTATCCGGTGGCTCGGGAACCCGGCTTTGGCCGCTCTCTCGCGCAAAGTATCCCAAACAGTTCATTCGTTTCTCCGACCGACAGGATCTGAGCTTTCTCCAGGCTGCGAGCCTGCGCCTGCCAACCGGCGTTGAATTCGAAAAACCGACCTTCCTTTGTAACGAGGATCACCGGTTCCTGGTGCGTGAGCAACTCGAAGAGATTGGCGTTAGTCCGCGCGAAATCATTCTGGAACCTGTTGCGCGAAATACCGCGCCCGCGATCACAGTCGCCGCACTTTCCGCAGTCGAAGAAGACCCAGAGGCGGTTCTGGTTGTGATGCCTTCAGATCATGTTATCGAAAACCCTGAACGTTTCGCCTCTGTTGTCCGCTCTGCCGCCAAGGTTGCCGCTCAAGGAAATTTTGTGCTGTTCGGAATCAATGCCGATAGCCCGCAGACCGGATACGGCTATATCCGCCAAGGTGAAACGCTGAACGGAACCATGCCGACGGCCTTCAGGGTCGATGCCTTCTTTGAGAAGCCGGACAAGGAAACCGCGCAACGCTATCTCGATCAGGGCGGCTATTACTGGAACAGCGGTATCTTTGTCCTTCCTGCCGCCAGGTTTCTCGACGAGGTCGGCCGTCTTGAGCCGGAGATGCTGGCGGCGTGCAGATCCGCATTCACAGCAGCGCGGAACGATCTCGATTTTCTGCGTCTCGACAAAAGATTTTTCGCGGACAGTCCGTCTGTTTCAGTCGACTTCGCGGTAATGGAGAAGACCGATGCGGCTGCTGTATTGCCCCTCGATGCAGGGTGGAGCGACGTCGGATCCTGGTCATCGCTGTGGGATCTGGCCGATCGTGATGAGAATGGCAATGCCGTGGTCGGGGGCGCATTCCTTGAGGACACGCGCAATTGCTACATTCATTCCAACCGCTCCGTCGTTTCCGCGGTTGGTGTTGAAAACCTGATCATTGTTGACACCCCGGATGCCATTCTTGTCAGCGACTCCAGTCGCTCACAGGACGTTCC
>DEIT01000037.1:0-1598 GCA_002352635.1 Hyphomicrobiaceae bacterium UBA2767
TTTTTTACCATGTGCTTGTCTCCCTCACGCAATACTTCGCCCAGCCAACCCCTACTGCCGACAAAAGCGCAGGAGTGCGGCAAAACTGAGGGAATTGCATGGCAAATGTGGAATTCTTGGCCAATTTTCAAAGAAAATGACTACCGGTTGGCAGCCTGCAAACCCACGTGAATTGACGCCGGGCAAATGAGCAGAGATGTTTGCATGCATGAAACGCTGTGCAGCATTTCTGTTGGTCTTTGCCCTCACCGCACCGGCAGTGGCGGCCTCACCGCCCCTTCCGATGATTATCGCCATGGCACAGCATTTTGTGCAGGATCGGCTGATGCACTCCGACAGCGGTGAGCACTATCATATCGAGTTCGACAATTCTTTTGTCTATTCCCAGCCGCGCAAGACGCTTTGGGTTGTCGTCGGCGGCTATGTATCCGACCAGAACACACCGAACTCGTTCACAGCCGCCGTCGTGCTTGATTGCCCGGAATTCGGAAAGGTGGATTGCTGGTCGCTTGAGAAACTCTCGATCAACGACAAGATCGTTCTCGACCGCAAACGGATCTAAACGCCTGGCGCATCAGTTGACGGTATCGCCTTGAGCAATCGCGCGAGTGTTTTGCACGTCGATAAATCGCCGCGCCCGTCCGTTCGCTGCTGCCGCCAGTGGCGCTGGAACGCGCGCACGACAGTTTGAGTTTCATTGTCGTAGCTGCCGGCGGGATCGAGACCGTATCCCAATCGCTGCAGATGATCCTGCAGCGCACACACTTCGTCACCCACATCGCCAGGCCCCAGCCCGTCGTCCGGTCCAATGGGTTCAGGCTCGACCCACAGGCCGATGCCGGCATCTGCCAGCCGCCGCCAGTCGAATTTTTCTCCAGGATCGGCCTTGCGCCCTGGAGCAACGTCGGAATGAGCAAGAACCCGCTGCGGCGGAATCAAATGACGTTGGAGGATGTCTTTACACAAAACTTCGACAGCCATCATTTGCGCCTCGGGAAAATCGGGGTAGCCCAGCTCATGCCCGGGATTGTGTATCTCGATGCCAATGGAGCAGGAATTGATGTCCTCATCGCCGGCCCAGTGTGACGCGCCTGCATGCCACGCACGCATCTCTTCAGCCACCAACTGCGTGATGCGCCCTTCTTCATCAATGAGATAATGGCAGGAGACCTGAGACTCTGGCGTGGTCAGCCACGCAAGCGCACCTTCGGCGCTTTCCATGCCGGTATAATGGAGCAGTAGGAGATCGGGCGCGCGTCTATCCTTGCGCGGTTCGATATTCGGTGACGGACAGAAAAGCGTGGCAAGCGGGCTGTCAGGCGTATCCGTCAAAGACCCCGTTCCTTGGCGATTTCATCATAGGCCTCGTTGATGGCCGCAATCTTTTCCGTGGCGAGAGCGATAAACTCTTCCGGTACGCCGCGCGCAAGCAGCTTGTCGGGGTGGTTTTCCGCCACCAGCTTGCGATAGTGGGACTTGAGGTCTGCGTCCGAAATCTCCGGTGTCACCTCCAGCACGTCATAGGGGCTACGCTTGTCGGCAGCCACATGCCGCGCCTTGATATATTTGAACTCGGTGTCGGAAAACCCGAACCGCTT
>DEIT01000037.1:1737-11185 GCA_002352635.1 Hyphomicrobiaceae bacterium UBA2767
ACATCCTGTTTCGCCAGATTGAAGACTCGCGCCACGTTCTTCATTTCGCCTTCCGGCACCTTGAAGACGTCCTTGAATGCGTTCACCTCATCGGCGGTCACAACGCCGTCGGCCTTGGCCATCTTCGCGCCGAGGGCAATGACCCCGACCGTGAACGCAACCTGATTTTCCCCACCACCGGCTTCACTGCCATCTTTATCGCGATCAATCGCGAAATGACCTGCAAAGCCACCCAAAAGAGCGCCAATGGGACCGCCTACAGCCAGCCCAGCGGCAGCGCCCGCTAATTTTCCCCAGATCGACATGGATCGCAGCATACGCATTTTTTTTCGAAATGCATGCGAAGAATTTCGTCTTTGTCACAATGCGTTGGCGGGATGTCGGAGCGGATGCTAAAATTCGTCATCTGGCGTAATTTCATGCCGTCTCTCGGACAACCAGACAGACACTTTTGCGGGGATTTACAGATGCAGAGTGCCGAGCGCTCCGGGCTCGTCCTCGGGCTGATTGCTGTCGTCTTATTCGGCCTGACCCTTCCCGCGACGCGGGTTGCCCTGACCGGTCTCGATCCCTGGCTGATCGGTCTGGGGCGTGGTGTCTTCGCTGGTGCCACAGCCGCACTTGTTCTTGCATTGACCCGTACGAAATGGCCGCCGCGTGAGACTTGGCGCGGTATTTTCATTACCGCAAGCGGCGTCGTTCTAGGCTTTCCGATGTTCGCCACGCTAGCCATGCAATATGCACCCGCCTCTCACGGCGCTGTCATTCTCGCTATCTTACCGCTGCTGACCGCGATTGGCGGGGCACTGGTGGCTGGAGAACGGCCATCAATCGGATTCTGGGTCTGCAGTGTCGTCGGAACGCTTGCAGTACTGGCATTTGCTATCCTGGAGGGTGCCGGCAAGGAAGGGTTTCACGCTGCCGACCTGCTGCTCGCGGCAGCCGTCGTCAGTGCTGCAATTGGATATGCGGAAGGCGGCAGGCTCGCGCGCACCATGGGCGGCTGGAAGGTGATTTGCTGGGTCCTGGTCTTCGCCGCGCCCGTTCAGTTGGTATTTCTCACACTGCTGGGGACACCGATCAACTGGAGCGCCTCGCCCTACGCGTGGGGAAGCTTTCTCTATCTCGCGCTCTTCAGCCAGTTTATTGCTTTTTTTGCCTGGTACCAGGGCATGGCTCTCGGCGGTGTCGCGAAGGTGGGGCAACTGCAATTGCTGCAGACTTTCGTTACGTTGATTGCAGCCTCTTTATTGCTCGGAGAACAAATCACCTGGTTGCAGATCGGGTTCGCCTGTCTTGTGGTGGCAATTGTCGCCGTTGGCCGCAATATGCGGGTTGGCCGTCAGGATAGCTGACGCGCCTCACACCTTGGGTTTCATCGACATGAACAATTCAGGTGGTGTCCAGGTTCCCTCGATATAGGTGTTTGCCCAACGGCTCATCTCCTGCAGCACCGGCAGAAGCGCGCGACCGGCGGGCGTCAGGCTATAGGCGTAACGCACTGGCCGTGTCTGATAGGGCTCCTTGAAGATAATGCCCTGCTGCTCAAGTTTGCGCAGGCGCGCGGCGAGCAGATTTGTTGGAACGCCTTCGGGTGAGTCGCAAAACTGATTGTAACGCTGCTTGCCCGTGAATAGATCGCGGATCAGCACCAACGACCATTTGTCGCCGACAATATCGAGGGTGCTCGCAATCGGACATGACGACCGCTCGCGCCCACCCTTCACCATCGCTTCCAGCTCGGCCATCGCCAATTTCCTTCACATCGCACGATTCGTAACTTGAATATGTCAAGTGACTCTGATATGCGCAAGGGGTAGTAACTTTAATTTATAAAGTAACATAACTGTAGGAGGGACGACCAATGACGACTGAATTCACCGGAGGCTGCCTGTGCGGAGCCGTGAGCTACAAGGGAACCGCCGCCCCACAGCTGGGTGGACATTGCCACTGCGTCGACTGCCGCAAGTCGAGTGGAACGGGACATTGCTCGCATGCGGTCATGAATGCCGACGACGTCGTAATCGAAGGTGATGCGAAGCGCTTCGACAAACCTGCCGACAGCGGAAATATGGTCAGCCGCTATTTCTGCGGAACATGCGGTGGTCCGGTCTATTCCACCAATTCAGGAATGCCGGGAATGGTCTTCCTGCGTGCCTCGAGCTTGAATGATCCGGAAGTCTTCACCGCAAATATGATCGTATATACGAGCCGGGCCGCAAGTTGGGACGTGATGGATAACTCATTGCCGAGCTTTGAAGAAATGCCGGACAGCCTGTAACGCACGAATTGCGCCGGGTGCCTTAGTTCATGTATGTGATTTGCTCCCAGATGGAGGGTTCATGTGATGATGAAAATCCTGTTCTGGCTGCTAACGGCAGCGATCGTCGTCAGCGGCATTTGGCTAATCATGAACATGCAAGGCGCGCCCGGCGCATAATTTTATATGTCCAATCCCTGTACAGCTCCGGCGGGAAAGGTATGCTTCGCCGCGAAGTCTTGAAGAGGCCGAGCGGTGATGAGTTTAGGAACTGTGCGTGGCAAAATGCGCGCCCAAATTTGCGCCCATGAGGGCGAAACACTGCGCTCCCTTATCAATCTCGCGGACCTCAGTCATGACGATCGCCGGACAATAAGTTATCAGGCAGCCGAATTCGTCAAAACGATTCGCGCCAGTTCGACCCCTCGCCTTCTTGAAAGCTTCCTCGATGAATACGGACTATCGACGCGGGAAGGTATCGCACTTATGTGCCTGGCTGAGGCTCTGCTGCGGGTACCGGACGCGGAAACGATCGATGCACTGATTGAGGACAAGATTGCGCCGTCTGACTGGGGTCGGCACCTTGGCCGCTCCAGCTCATCCCTCGTCAATGCTTCGACTTGGGCTCTCCTGCTGACGGGCAAGGTTTTGGAAGATGATGATGAGGGCCTCACCGGAGCACTGCACAGCGCATTGAAACGGTTGAGTGAACCGGTCATCCGGACCGCCGTCAGCAGTGCAATAAAGGAGCTTGGCAGCCAATTCGTCCTGGGCCGCGACATTGATGAAGCCATGATGCGTGCGCGTACGAACGAAGAGAGCGGATACACATACTCATACGACATGCTCGGCGAGGCCGCCTGCACGGCGCCAGATGCGGCGCGCTACGCCCGATCATATGCTGAGGCCATAGATAGGATAGCTGGCGCTGCGGCATCAGACGACATTCGCACCAATCCCGGCATTTCGATAAAGCTATCGGCGCTTCACCCGCGCTATGAGTTTGCCCAGCGGGAACGCGTCCTGAAGGAACTCGTGCCACGCACCCTGGTATTGGCGCAAAAAGCGCGGGCAGCGCGGCTTGGTCTCAATATCGACGCGGAGGAAGCAGATCGGCTCGATCTCTCACTTGATTTGATCGAAGCAATCTTGTCGGATCCGACCCTTGCGGGCTGGGACGGCTTTGGTGTTGTCGTTCAGGCGTATGGGCAGCGCGCAACGTGCCTTATTGACTGGCTCTATGCGCTTGCGACTAAGCTCGACCGGAAAATCATGGTGCGCCTCGTCAAGGGGGCCTATTGGGACACAGAAATCAAGCACGCCCAGACATTGGGTCTGGACGGCTTTCCGGTCTTTACACGCAAGGCCTCGACCGACGTCTCCTATATCGCCAGCGCAAAGAAACTCCTCTCTCTCACCGACCGTATCTACCCGCAATTCGCCACCCATAATGCCCACACCGTAGCGGCAATCCTGCACCTGGCGGACGACCGCACTCTGTTCGAATTCCAGCGCCTGCACGGCATGGGCGACGCGTTGCACGAACACATTCATGAAACCTTTGGCACGGGTTGCCGTATCTACGCACCGGTTGGCGCACACAAGGATCTTCTCGCCTATCTCGTACGCCGCCTGCTTGAGAACGGCGCCAACAGCTCCTTCGTCAACCAGATTGTCGATGACAACGTGCCGCCTGAGGTGGTGGCCGCAGACCCTTTCGGTGCCGTCGAAACCTTCCTGAAAGATGCTCAAAACCCACATATCGCATTGCCCACCGCCCTGTTCGGTACGGCACGCAAGAACTCGCAGGGGCTGGATCTCACCGACCCACTCGCAATTGAACGGATTAACGGCACCCGTGACGAATTCGCCAGGCATGAGTGGGAAGCACAACCAATCCTCGCAGCAGATGTAAGGGGAGCTGAAACGCGAACCATCTCCAACCCCGCCGTGCCATCAGATCGCGTCGGGACAGTCCTCGAATGTGCTGCGCAAGACATCGAGGCGGCGCTTGCGGCTGCAAAACCCTGGAGCACTACCGCCACACAACGGGCCGAGTGCCTTCGGCGCGCAGCCGATCTCTATGAAAAAAACGCCGACGAACTATTCGCACTTGCCTCCCGTGAAGCGGGTAAGACTTTGCCCGATTGCATGAGCGAGGTGCGCGAGGCGGTTGACTTCCTGCGCTACTATGCAGGCGAAGCCGAAAGGCTTGCGGACAGAGAATCCTGCGGTTTGTTCACATGCATATCGCCGTGGAATTTCCCGCTGGCGATCTTTACCGGCCAGATTGCCGCCGCACTCGCTGCCGGGAACGGTGTCCTCGCCAAACCGGCCGAAACCACACCGATCATTGCCTTCCGCGCTGTCCAATTGCTGCAGAAAGCAGGCGTGCCGGCTGAAGCCTTACAACTCTTGCCAGGAGAAGGACCACACGTTGGCGCGGCACTGTGTTCAGATCCGCGCATCTCGGGCGTTTGCTTTACCGGCTCAACGGCAACTGCACAGATCATCAATCGCACGATGGCCGAACACCTTGACCCGACGGCACCGCTTATCGCGGAAACCGGCGGCATAAATGCGATGATTGTCGACAGCACCGCTCTGCCCGAACAGGCCGTGCGCGATATCGTTTCGTCTGCATTCCAGAGTGCCGGACAACGCTGCTCGGCCCTGCGCGTCCTCTACATCCAGGAGGATGTTGCAACGACATTTTTGGAAATGTTGTTTGGCGCCATGGATGAGCTCGCTATAGGCAACCCCTGGCAGTTGCCGACTGATATCGGCCCGGTTATCGACAAAACGTCATATGACAATATTACCGCCTATATCAAAAAGGCCCGCTTCGAGGGACACATTTTGAAGGAGATTTCAAGACCGACAGAGGGGCACTTCATCGCTCCAACAGCGATCGAGGTTGCCTCCATTTCAGATGTTGAGGAAGAGATCTTTGGGCCCGTCCTGCACGTGGCAACATTCGCAGCAAGCGACGTGGAAAACGTGATCCATGCCATCAACAGCACCGGTTATGGGCTGACGTTCGGGCTACATTCCCGCATCGATGATCGCGTTCAAGACATCGTTGAGCAGCTGTGCATCGGCAATATCTATGTAAACCGAAACCAGATCGGCGCTGTTGTAGGCTCACAACCCTTTGGCGGAGAGGGCCTTTCGGGAACGGGGCCGAAAGCCGGCGGGCCTCACTACGTTAAACGGTTCACGGCAGGTGACCGGCCGCGCATCTCCGCTCATGAGGGCGTGCCCATTTCGTTGGCGGACCTGCAGAAGGCAGTTGATTTGGCTGCGGGTGGCGTATCGCATGCAAGCATTTCGGTGGAGGATCTACCCGGCCCAACCGGTGAATCCAATCGCCTGTCGCTCTATCCTCGCGGGCTGATCCTGTGTACCGGACCCGATGCTGCCTCTGCTACCCGGCAGGCTGACGAAGCCCGCACTGCTGGATGCGTACCCCTTGCCGTAGCCCCGGGGTTGAAAGAGGGCCTTGATGGCGTGGTCGATCCGGATTCGCTCGCCCAGGTCCGGAGAATCCAAGGTGTGGCAAACTGGGGTCCGGAAGATTTGCAACGCGCCTACGCCCAAGCTCTGGCACGCCGCACCGGCCCTCTCGTTCCGATTATCTGTGAAACGGGCGACCCGTCTCGCTACACGCTCGAGCGCCACGTCTGCGTCGACACGACTGCCTCGGGAGGCAATGCGGCACTCCTTGCCGCAAGCGATTAGTGCGCCGGTTTGGACCGCCGAGCAACCGTCCGCCGTTAAGGTAAACAATTGTATTGCTTTCGGATCGGATCAAGACAGGGCGTATTATTCGACCGCTCGGAGCTTGGGCTGATGTACACAGGCACAAGCTTGAGCCACCAAACCGACACAATTGGGACGCTAAAACTAGACATGTCAGGATTAGGACTAAATATCTTTCGCCGGTCAAAGCCGGAAGAGGTCACAGATAGTCAACCGGCCGCGCCGCGTCCTATCGCCCCTTCGGACGTTCCGGAAAAGGTTCAGGATGCATATGGCCAGGCGCTCTTTCTGGTTGAGCGCAGCCCGCGGGCGTCCGGAGCGCTTTCGCGCTACTGCCTGCAACAGATCATTCGGGACTTCTGGAAAATTCCCGCCGACGAACAGGGAACGCTCTCCGTAGAACTGGACCGGATTTCGAATCTGATCTCTGATGAGACGCGCGACTCAATCGAGTGTGTGCGTGCATTTGGATCTATCGACTTTCACTTCTCTCAGGACAGAGACATGATGGTCGATACGACGCCTGATGAGGCGCGGATGCTTCTCGCACTGGTTCAGCTCCTGTTTCAGGAGTGGTACGTTGAACGCCACAAGAGAAAGAACCGCTGCGAAATGATCCGGCATATGGCGGAGAGCGCAAAGAGCATTCAAAGCGAAGATTTGGCGCCGGATGTGGAAGCCACCCTCCCCAGAGACCTGGATGAACCCGAAGAATCCAAGAGCGAGGAGGTTCTGAAGGCAAAGCGTTCAAAAACCTCAAAGTCTAGCGAACGGCGGCAAGCAGCCGCCCTTGAACCGCTCCAGTCGACGGGCAACTAGCACCGGCGGCACAGGCTTTCAACAGCAAACCACCGCCGCTTCACACTCCCATGAAACTTGGCTATTGCGCCAGCACTGCCACCAGCGCGTGGACATTGTGATTGTTCTCACGAACGTATGACTGGAACAATCGCCGTTGGAATGGCGACAGCCAAAAGCCGAAAATACTGGCGTCAAGGATTTTGTATTGACCATCTGTCTGGACGATTTTCCATTTCACCCGATAGGATGTTCCGCTCGTCATTGTGATTTTGCTTTTGAGGGTGATTGTATTGTCGCGATGGCGTTTCGGACGATAAAACTCAACATCCGCGACCTGGTAGTATCGTGATTGCGTCGCAGCATAGCGCGCCATGAAATTTGTCACGCTGTCGTAGTATTTCTCAAATTCGGACTTTGGCAATTTCCCAAGGTAGGACCCGAGTGAATAATCTCCGATGCTTTCCACATCGACATTATCCCGGATGATTTTCTCCATATCCGACCTGTCGACGGCTTGATTCGCCTGGATCGCTGATTGTGCCAGGTCGTTCATGAAGCTTATGACGGACTTTTCGGTGGCGCTTGCAAACGTTGAAAAGTGCAGCGATGCAATGAAAACCGCCATGAATAACAAGGCAGAAAGCGCATTTGTGAAGGCGTTGACGCGTGGCCGCATACGCCCCCCTGCGGAATTGGATGCCCCATGTCGCCTTATCTCAATGATTGACCATGCAGAAAACATGATGCCCCCCTTACGTTGCTGATTGTCTGCAACGGAAACTCCAACCGTTGCGAAGCAGCATACTGCAAGGAGCTTGCCAAACTTTTATGGAGCCGCATCAAAAGCCCGGCGAATTATTTACATTCGATCAACAATACAACGAGGAGGGTGAGAGCGTCCCCGGACGTGAATCCGTCATCATGGCGAGACGCAATCCATGTGAGCATGTTGTCCGCGAGAACATCCCTCAGGATTGTGCGGCCGGCGGCAATCTCATTCATGTCCAATCTCGCAAAACCGACATTTCAGCACTTCCGACCAGGTCACCCAGTCTCTTGTCCGCATCACTATTTCCAGATAATTAAAAATACGAAAGTGTATTCAGTAGATTTCAGGCAAATTCTATCGCTATCATTCATAGAAATTCGTGTTGGACATGAATATACTAGAGCATAACAATCCAAATCATTAGAATTAATACTTAATATTTATAGTTAACGTCCGCATTTTAATTATGCAACGTCTTTCTATTTTACTAAAACCAATAGACATGGTTGTTTAATACAAAAATCAGCGTGGTTTAGCGCAGCAAACGGTTGGAAGATTTAACGATATCTTGAAGATATGGGCGGATAAAATGGTCACGATGGAAAACGATGATCGGACTGAGTTTTTTGGGCCTATTATCAGAAAAAAGGTCGATTTCATGAAAGCGGAGGAAGGCCGGTTTAGCGACCCTGCCGAAACGCGATTGATACGGCTTGCCGGGACCCTGTTGGCCCGCTCCCAAGCGCTTGAAGGCCGGATAGCCGCCATCGAAAGCGCCATGCAGACATGCAACTGTGCGAACGTCGTGTCTGAAACCGTTCTGCAGTTGCTGAACCAATGTTCAAGAATTCTGGAGAAGATAAGAACCTCTCCCGATATGGACTCAAGAGCCATTCTGTCAGGGCATTTTTCGAAGATATTGCATCAGATCGATGCGGTCGTTTTGGAGGCCGGCTACGATGGCAAGAATCTTGCTTTGAACGAGAGCATCAGCATTTGTACCGACCTGGCACGTGGCAGCGGTTTCTTGATTGAGGGCATGGATATGAGCAGCGAAGGTTTGGGCCTATCACCGCTCAATCAGGACAACATCTCAAATCCTGAGATTATCGATCGTCTTCTCAAAGTCGAACAGGCAACGAACAAACTGACAGCTTACTCCTACAGCTACTCCACGATTTCGGAGATGCTCGATACACACATGGCCTTCACGCGCAGAATGATCGACATTTTCAACGATGGCAGCGATCAGATTAACAATTCCCGCGCGGGCCAGAACGCAATTGCGCATGTCCTGTCTGAGATTTGCGGACTACCCTCAAATGACGACACGGCAGGCGAAGGTCAGCACCGTGGCCGCAAAGAGCCCGGAATAGAACAGTCAAACAGTGAAACCGGCGGATTTTCAGCGAGAAACAAAGCCAAGGAGACGAGCTTTGCAACACGTGGTTTCAAATATTGAAGCCATTTCTGATTCTGCTTTGAAACGCTGGAAGCAGATTAAGCCATAAAAGTAACAGTATTCGAGTTGCTGGGGAGGCCAAATTGGCACACGCAGAGGATTACAAACGCAAATCGAGCTATTTCGATTTTATATCAAGCGATCCGATCACGGAGTCTCTATCCGATCGGCTGATTTCGGGTCGTCTGGACGAAGGTCCGAACGATCCCGGCTCAAACGGCCGCACCGGCCAGGAGTCTTTCAGTTCACCGCTTGAGCGTGCTGCGGTTTGCGAAGAAAGCGCACAACGCCTCACCCTGCTTGTTGAGAATCTCGAAGATTCCAGCCGAGGCGTGAAGCTTGCGCTAAGTGCCGCTCACGCTGTCGAACAGATGTTGCGCGACGCGTCACGACT
>DEIT01000037.1:11353-13166 GCA_002352635.1 Hyphomicrobiaceae bacterium UBA2767
TTGACATCTCAGCAGGTAAACTTCACCGCTGATGCCGAAATTGTCCGAGAAATGATGCTGTTGGAGGACGCGCGCAACACAACAGCGACGCGCAAGATCTTTATTGAAATGGCGTTGTCGGTTTTGGAAAACCGCGCTGAGTTTTCACAAAACAAGGCACACTCTCTGCAGAGTGCGAGCCAAGCCCTCACCAAAGACGGGCGCGCCCATGTTGCGATTCAGGAAATTGCAGCCCGGCGCATCACCATGAACTCACCAGCGATCTCGACACCGAACGGAATCGACAAAGGTCAGGTAAAAAACGACAACGATGAAGCCTTTTCCAAGAAAAAGGCGAAATCACAAAAAGTGACCGTCAAGGTCGAAACACCTGTCAGTCGTGACGTGGCAGCTTCCGATGACAAGGACTTGGAGACAGAGATAGAAGAACTCCAGGCCCTGATCAGCCAGCTTGACGAAGAGCCGGCCAACGAACTCGATCAATTTGCCATGGAGCTGGCGCGAATCCTCGATGAAGAAACCTATCTCAGCAAATGGCTGAAATTTGAGCGTGGTGAAACCGGCGTTTTTGTCGCCCACCTGGCGCAGAATTATGGTCCGGAGCTCATCAAGAAAGCGAAAGCAAGTTACGCTGAGGACGGCACATTCAAATCGATTGGGGACCGGTTCATGCGCACCTATGAAGCCGGGCTGGAGGAAAAACTCTCCGAAGATCCCAAGCCGACAAACCTGATCGATTCCTGTCTCAAGACAGATTACGGGAAGATTTATATCCTGCTCGCCAGGGCCGCTGGAATCGTCTGAACCTGGCCTTCCCTTCACAAGCGATAGTGCTGGCGTAAACCCTTATTGTATTGCTCTGGATTCATGGCAGGTCACACTTTCATTGTGGCTTGCCAATTCCACCGCCGCCAGGCAGTTCAAGAACAAGCCTTTCCCCTGAGGGCACGATCTGTTTGCCCTTGCCTTTGAGCTTTTTCCCGCCTGCGAGCGTAATCGTGCCAGGTGCGCCATTTCCACCACCGCCGCGGCCGCGCGCAGGATGGTCGATACGATCAAACAGAGCAAAAACCGCGAATGGTGCACCCGTTGCACTCTCGATTTCGATCACCTGACCATCACCACCCTGATACAGCCCTGCCCCACCTGAACCGGTCCGATACTCCTTGCGTCGGAAAATCAGCGGTGCGACTGATTCGGTGATCTCAACCGGCGTGTTGCGCACACCGGAGGGATAAGCGGTAGCGGACAGCCCTTTTTTGCCGGGGCGCGCGCCGGTGCCGCCCGAATGAAAAATCGTTACCGAAAACGATGGCGTGTTGCCACTTTCATAATCCTCAACGAGCCCGTGCCCACCCGTGAGCATTGGATTCCAGAGACTTGAGCTGCCTTCTGCTGGCACCTGACCGGGCAGCGCCTTGTCGAGACATCCCAACACCACGTCAGGAAGCATCTGACCGACAACGTGACGGACCGCTACGGCGCATGGGCGCGGCGCATTAAGAATAGAACCTTCCGGTGCTGAAACCCGGATCGGAGCAAGTGACCCCGCATTGTTCGGCACCCTTGAGCCGACAATGCAGCGAATGCCGAATGACGCATAGGCAACCGTGTAAGTGTAGGGCACGTTGATGCCATAGGCTGAGGCACGCGAGGATCCGGCAAAATCCACATCAATTCCATCTGCGCCAATAGTGAGCTTTGCCTTCAATGCGACGGGCTTGTCATAGCCATCAACGGTCATCTCATTTTCATATGTGCCAGCCGGCAGAGCACGGATTTCGGCAAGCATCGCCGCATGCGATGTCTCGAT
>DEIT01000104.1:0-1662 GCA_002352635.1 Hyphomicrobiaceae bacterium UBA2767
GCCTTCGCCGCCACGCGCTTCAGCACCGTCATGCGCTCTTTGGTTCGCGCAATGCTCAGGCTTCCGCATGCCTTCCAGCCGGTTGCCTGACCAGTTTCCTTTTCGAGGTTTGCGTAGAGCCGCGTTGAGTACTCGATGAGCCGGGTCAAATTCTCATGGTTGCGCAACTGCCCGACGAGCCCCGCCGCATGCCATGTGGTGCCCCCGCTCAGACGCCCCTGTTCCAGCAGAACCACATCTTTCCACCCGAGCTGGGTGAGGTGATAGGCGACCGAACACCCCGCGATACCACCGCCGACAACAACGGTTTGAGCATGAGAGGGAACTGTTTTTGTGTTCACCCAAGGTCTCCACGGTGCGCGTTGCGGAAAATATCGGCGTAAATCGAAGCGCTGTGCTGGGCCGGATTGCCTCCGGCACAGGGGTCATTGATGGAACGTGCACCAATTTCGTCCGCATCCTCTTCGGGAACCTCGATGTCCGCAAGCGTATTCGGGATGCCAACTTCTTCACGGTATTTCATGAGCCAGTCGAACGTGGAATCAAAGCCAGGACTATCAATGCCAAGCGCGCGCCCAATCCGCTGCATATGCTCTCCAATGACGTCGCGGTTGGCTTGAATGACGTAGGGCATGACAACCGCATTGGTGAGGCCGTGGTGGGTGTCGTAGATGGCTCCGATTGTGTGTGACAGCGCATGCACACCGCCAAGCCCCTTCTGAAACGCGACCGCCCCCATGGACGCAGCCGCCATCATGTGGCTGCGCGCCTCCATATTGTTGCCGTCACCCACCGCTTCCGGAAGATGCTCTGCCGCGAGACACATGCCTTCAAGTGCAATGCCATCGGCCATCGGATGGTAGCCCGGCGCACAGAGCGCCTCAAAGCAGTGAACAAAAGCATCAAAACCGGTGGCGGCCGTCAGGTGGGCCGGCAGCCCGCGCGTGAGTCCGGGATCGCACAATGCAACCGCCGGCATCATGCTGGGATGAAAAATGACCTTCTTTTCCTTTGTCTCCTCATTGGAGATGACACTGGCGCGCCCGACCTCGGAGCCGGTCCCGGCTGTCGTCGGAATGGCAATGACTGGGATAAGATTATCTGCCTTGACCTTCTTCCAGTTGGAACCCGCGTCCTCGAAGTCCCAAATCGGTAAATCCTGGCCGACCATAAGGGCAATCGCCTTGCCCGCATCGAGACCACTGCCGCCGCCAAAAGCTATAACACCGTCATGACCGCCTTCACGGAAGGCTTTCAGGCCGGCATCCACATTGCCGCCGGTCGGGTTCCCCTTAACCTCGGCAAACACGGCGACATCGGTGCCGCCGTCCTTGAACAGCGCAATCGTGTCAGAGACGAGAGCGGTGTCTTTCAACCCCTCATCGGTGACCAGCAAGGGACGGCTCATGCCCTGGCCCTCACACAATTTCGGCAGGCGCTCAATTGCGCCGACACCAAAGATGACCCGGGTCGGATAATTCCATTGGCGGATATCGGTAACGCTCATCATGCCCCCGTATCGACGCGGAAGTGAAAACTCTTCGGTCGCGTCAGATGTTCGTAGCCTAATTTGGAAAGCGTGCAGCCGCGGCCGGAATCACCAACCCCTGTCCAGGCCAATGCAGGATCGAGATAGTCGCAGCGGTTCATATAGACGGTGCC
>DEIT01000104.1:1713-7753 GCA_002352635.1 Hyphomicrobiaceae bacterium UBA2767
ATCGATGCGGTCAATCCAAACGGCGAGTCGTTCATGAGCGTGACTGCCTCATCATCACCGCTCACGGCCATGATGCCGACCACCGGCCCGAAGGATTCCTCGCGCATGACGGACATCTGGTGATCCACCCCTGTGAGCACCTGTGGCGCGAGGTAGGGAGTACCGGCCTTGCTCCGCATAAACGCGCTTTCGTCGATATGTGCGGTCGCGCCTGCCTTGGTTGCGCTCTCGATCTGACCGCGCACGAAATCGGCAGCCTTTGCATTCACCATTGGTCCGAGTGTCGTCGCGTCATTGAGCGGATCGCCCAGCACATACTGGCGCGTGAGATCGACGACGCCCGAAACGAAGTCGTCGAACAGAGCCTCGTGCACGTAAATTCGCTCCACACCACAGCAGGACTGACCGGAATTGAAAAACGCGCCATCAACAAGATTTTCGACCGCATAGCCAACAGCCGCATCGGCGCGGACAAAGGCCGGGTCCTTGCCGCCAAGTTCGAGCCCAAGTCCGATGAACCGACCGACGGCGGCTTGCTCCATGGCCGCACCGCCCGGAACGGAGCCGGTGAAACACACCATGTCCACATGGCCCCCGGAAATGAGGTCGGCGGTCTGTTCGTGGCTCAACACCAGATTGTGAAACAGCCCTTCCGGCAACTCTGCTTCGAGAAACGCTCTTTCAAAGCGCTCACCAGCTAGCAGTGTCTGACGTGCGTGTTTGAGCAGAACCGCATTACCGGCCATCAGCGCGGGAATGATGGAATTGACCGCCGTCAGGTATGGGTAGTTCCAGGGCGCAATGGTGAAAACGATACCCAGCGGCTCGCGCGCAATCCGGCGTGTGAACCCGGCCTTTGGTTCAGGCACAATGTCGGAGAGGCTCTCCTCGGCACTGCCAATCATATGGCGCGCACGCTCTTCAAAACCACGCAGTTCACCCTGACCAAAAGCAACCGGGCGCCCCATCTGCCAGGCGAGCTCAGGCACGATGTCGTCCGCCATGCCGAGCATGGCGTCGACGGCGCGAGTGCAGACTGCCGCGCGCTTGGAAAGAGGGAGGGTGCGCCACGCAGCCTGTGCCGCGCGCGCCGAACCCAGCACCTTCCCGATATCACTTTCGTTCGCGAGCGAGCGCTCTGCATAGACAGAACCGTCCACCGGCGAAACACATTGGACTCTTTTGTCGGACATCAGGCACTTTTCCGGAATAGCAGCGTAAGACGCACGCGCTCTTTCGGCAGCACGCTAGTCGAGGAACCGCGTTCGGAGAAATCGTTTTGGATTATAAGTGCCAACTGTGAAAATTGTCGCCGATTATAACTATAGACGATAGGCCAAAACAGGCACTCAAGCGCGCAGTTCACCGCCTGTGGCCTTGGCAACGGCAGCCACGACTTTAGCAGCCACGGCGTCAATCTCTGCATCGGTGAGGGTTTTCTCGCGCGGTGAAAGCGTCACTTCGACAGCCAGTGATTTCTTACCGTCAGGCACGCCCTGCCCTGTAAACACGTCAAACAAAGTGACATCGGAAATCAACGTCTTTTCTGCACCGCGCGCTGCACGCAGCAGCTCGCCCGCAGCCACGCCATGATCCACAAGGAAGGCAAAGTCCCTGCGCACGAGTTGGAGGTCTGTGACATCAAGCGCAGTTTTGGTGCGAGACGCGCGTTTGGGCTTCGGCAGAACATCGAGAAAAATCTCGAAAGCGACGATAGGTCCATCGACGCCGAGTTTCTCCAGCACGCGCGGGTGAAGCTCGCCGAAGTGGGCAAGAACATTTTGTGGACCCAGCTGCAATACGCCCGACTGGCCTGGATGATACCAGCCTGGAGCAGAGCGAGCGGCCTGCGCGTTCGCTGCATATCCCAAGGCATCAAGTACAGCGAGCGCATCGGCTTTGGCATCAAACAGATCAGCGGGCTTTCCGGTGCCCGACCAATGCCGCCCTGATCCATTCAGCGTGGCAGTGCCGGAGCGGACACCAGCCGCAGCAATATACTGGTCTTCGGCGGAAGCACCTCGATAGGCCTGCCCTACCTCGAACATACCAGCATCGGAAAGGCCGCGATCATGGTTGCGTTGCGCTGCAGTCGCGAGGCCTGGAAGCAGGCTTGGACGCATGGAAGAAAGATCAGCCGAAATAGGATTGGCGAGCTCAAGTTCGTCCTGTCCGCCACCGAATGCGCTTGCGGCATTGCGAGGAATGAATGACCAGGTGACGGCCTCGGCCAAACCGCGGCCAGCCAATACGCGACGAGTAAGCCGCGTGCGTTTCTGTTGTGTGGTTAGCACCGGACGCGCAACACCATCGATGCGCGGGATCGGCGCCAGATCAACCTGGTCCACGCCGACGATGCGGATGATCTCCTCAACGAGATCGGCGGGCTGTGACACATCGGGCCGCCAAGTGGGAATAGAGACACGGTATTCGGGGCCGTTTCCAGACAACCAGAAGCCGAGCGCAACCAGAACCTCTTTGATTTCCGATTGTGCCAGTTCAAGACCAGTGAGCCGCATGACTTCTGACGAATTGAACTCGATGATGCGTGCCGCTTCCGGCGGTTCGCCCGCAAGCGTCACCTTTGACGTTTCACCGCCGCACAGATCGAGCACCATCCGGGCTGCATATTCGATGCCGGGCACAACAAAAGCCGGGTCGACACCGCGTTCAAATCGATAGCGCGCATCGGAAAGGATATTGAGCTTACGGCCTGTCGCCGCGATGCGGATTGGATCGAAATAGGCGGATTCGATGAAGACGTTGACCGTCTCCTCCGAACATCCAGAGGACTCGCCGCCAATAATGCCGCCAAGACCGAGGACGCCTGAGTCGTCGGCAATGACGCACATGGTTTCATCGACCTTGTAGGTGTTTCCATCGAGAGCCAGAAACTCTTCACCCTTCTTGCCCATGCGCGCGTGGATTGTACCGGCGAGCTTGTCAGCGTCGTAAACATGTAGTGGGCGGCCGCGGTCATATGAAACGTAATTGGTGATATCAGCCAACGCATTGATGGGTCTGAGACCGATGGCCTTCAGACGGCGCTGCAGCCAGTCCGGGCTTGGACCGTTATTGACGTCTCTGACTATCCGCCCCGCAAAGGCCGAGCAGGCGTCCGAAGTTTCGGGATCAAACTTGAGCTCAACTGGTACCGGACAGTCGAGTGAGCCCTCAACATGCGCGACCGTGTCGTCTCTGAGCTTGCCCATACCGGCGGCGGCAAGGTCGCGGGCGATACCGCGCACGCCGAGACAATCAGGCCGGTTCGGTGTAATTGCTATTTCGATGACCGGATCATCCAGCCCCAGAAGTGCTGCGACCGGCGTTCCGGTTTCAGCCTCTTCACCGAGCTCGATGATGCCGTCATGCTCGTCGGAAAGCTCAAGCTCCCGTTCCGACAAAAGCATGCCGTGGGATTCGACGCCCCTGATCTTGGCAACCTTAAGCTCCATGTCGATGCCGGGGACATAGGTGCCAGGCGGCGCGAATACGCCCTTAAGCCCGGTCCGTGCATTAGGGGCACCGCAGACGACCTGGACGGTCCCGTCCCTGGTTTTCACCTGACAGACTTGCAGCTTGTCGGCATCAGGGTGGGGTTCGGCCTTGAGCACTTCACCCACGCTGAAGGGGGCGAGCTCCGTCGCGGGATCGAATACGTCCTCGACCTCGAGGCCGATCAGCGTGAGTTTGTCGAGCAGGGCATCGAGCTCCGCGTCTGTCTCGATATGCTCCTTCAGCCAGCCAAGCGTGAACTTCATGACGATACCCCGCGCGCGAGCGTCGGCACATCGAGAACCCCGAAGCCATAGTGTCTGAGCCAGCGCAAATCGGCGGCGAAGAAGGCGCGCAGATCCGGCATGCCGTATTTCAGCATGGCGAGACGATCGACCCCCACGCCAAATGCGAATCCTTGGACCTTCGCGGGATCGTAGCCCACATTCCTGAGCACGTTCGGGTGCACCATGCCGCAGCCCAGAATTTCAAGCCACTCGTCACCTTCGCCGATGCGGATTTCATCACCGACCTTGGCATAGCCCACATCCACTTCCATTGAGGGTTCGGTGAAGGGGAAATGGCTCGCGCGGAAGCGCATCTTCACTTCATCCACCTCAAAGAAGGCCTTGCAGAATGCATCGAGCACCCATTTGAGGTGGCCCATATGGGTCACCTCGTCGATAACCAGCCCCTCCACCTGATGAAACATTGGCGTGTGGGTCTGGTCGGAGTCGCAACGATAGACGCGACCCGGTGCAATAATGCGCAATGGAGGCTCGGAATTCTCCATGGTTCTTATTTGAACCGGGCTCGTGTGCGTACGAAGTACAAGCCGCGACCCGTCATCGCGCTCATTGAAATAAAAAGTGTCATGCTCCTGTCGCGCCGGGTGCTCGTCAGGAATATTGAGTGCCGTAAAGTTATGATAGTCGGTCTCGATATCCGGCCCTTCGGCGATAGCAAAGCCCATATCGGCGAAGATCTCGGTGATTTCGTCCATCACCTGAGAGACGGGATGAATACGCCCCTGTGATAAAGCTCCCTCGCGGGGCGGAAGCGTGATGTCAGCCTGCTCATTCGTCAGCCGCTGCGACAGCTCAGCCTCGTGCAGCGATTCCCTGCGGGCAGAAAGCGCATTTCCGACGCGTTCTTTCAGACCGTTGACAGCCTGCCCGAAAGCCTTGCGTTCTTCCGGCGCAAGCGCACTGAGCCCCCTCATGAGTTCGGAAATACGTCCCTTTTTTCCAAGGGCAGTGACCCGCACGTCTTCGAGCGCAACGAGACCGTCTGCCGACGCGATCGCCTGCAGAAGTTCATTTTCAAGTTGGTCGAAGTTGCTCGTTGTCATGGCTCAGGCCATGGACCGGAAGACGCGGGGCGAGAGCCCGCGTCAGGACTTCGTGGCAGTGGCGGCTTGCTCGACCAGCGCCTTGAAAGCAGCATCGTCATGCACAGCGAGATCGGCCAGAACCTTACGGTCGATTTCGACACCGGCCTTGTTCAGCCCATCGATAAAGCGACCATAAGTCGTCCCATGCGAGCGCGCGGCGGCGTTGATGCGCTGGATCCAAAGCGCACGGAAATTGCGTTTCTTTACCTTGCGGTCCCGATAAGCGTACTGGCCGGCTTTCTCGACAGCCTGGTTGGCCGCGCGAAAAGTATTCTTGCGGCGGCCATAATAGCCTTTGGCGGCTCCAATGATTTTGCGGTGGCGGGCGTGTTTGGTAACGCCTCGTTTGACACGTGACATGGCGGTGCTCCTGTTATCCTAGGTGGGTTCGCGGATCTGCCTGACAGACTAGCCGTAGGGCAGAAACTGCTTCACGATCCGTGCGTCTTGCGCCGATAGGATCGTGGCGCCGCGAGCATTGCGGATAAATTTCTTTGTGCGCTTGATCATGCCGTGCTGTTTGCCGGCTTGCTGAGCGCGGACCTTGCCGCGCGCGGTTAGTCGAAAGCGCTTCTTCGCACCGCTCTTGGTTTTGAGCTTGGGCATTTTGCTTGTCTCCTGATGATATGACGTGTCTAGCACGTTCAAGCATTCTGAATGGACACGGCATGCCCTGCCGGACCATTCGTGTGGCGCGGTTTATACGGGGGAACGTAGCACACTGCAAGCAAATGCAGATTAACGTTTGGAAGACTGGACTCTACAACGCTTCGCTACCGGTCTCGCCTGTGCGAATACGGGTCGCCGCTTCCAGGTCGATAACGAATATTTTGCCGTCACCGATCTTGCCGGTTTTGGCCGCTTTTTGTATGGCCTCCAGTGCCTTTTTGACGGCTTTACTATCGATCGCCAGTTCCAACTTCAGTTTGGGCAAATAGGAAATCTGGTACTCCGCGCCACGGTAAACCTCAGTCTGGCCCTTCTGGCGGCCATAGCCCCTGACTTCGCTGACCGTCAGCCCCTGAATGCCAATCTCGTTCAGCGCGTCGCGCACGGCATCGAGCCTGTGGGGCTGGATGATTGCAATGATCCACTTCATATGATCGCGCTCCTCCTCGACACGCTATTTTCCTAGTGATGGTAGCCCTTTTC
>DEIT01000104.1:7901-26556 GCA_002352635.1 Hyphomicrobiaceae bacterium UBA2767
TTGTGCCTACCTCGGAGCCAAGACCATGATCATCTGGCGTCCCTCCAGTTTCGGTTGGGCTTCGACCTTTGCGATTTCGTCGGTCTCCGCCTTCACGCGCTGAAGGAGCTGAACGCCAAGTTCCTGATGGGCCATCTCACGCCCGCGGAAACGCAACGTCACTTTGACTTTGTCGCCATGTTCAAAAAATCGGCGCATGTTGCGCATTTTCACTTCATAGTCGTGGGTATCAATGTTGGGGCGCATCTTGATTTCCTTCACGTCGAAGGTCTTCTGCTTTTTGCGCGCCTCATTGGCTTTTTTCTGCGCCTGATATTTAAATTTCCCGAGATCGAGAATTTTGCAGACGGGCGGGGCGGAATTCGGAGCAATCTCAACAAGATCAAGTCCGGATTCACTGGCCATCTCTCTAGCTCTCTCTATCGGAACAGTCCCGTGATTTTCACCCTCGTCGTCTATGAGTTGAACTTCGGTAGAATCGATATCTTCATTTGCCCGAGGTCCTTTTTTTGTGGGGGCCACCTTGGCCCTGATCGGTCGGCGTGCGATGTGACTTTCTCCTCTATTGCCAATATCAGCCATACGACCCGAAGACCGACAGCAGTCGGCGGGATGCATGATCTATAGGATCAGAAAGAAGCTTGGCCAAGTCAAGGCGAAGTCGCGTAAGTCAACTGGTTATTATTACGCGCGCGATGCGCCGTCGAATGCGGCAACCAGCGCCGAACGCAGGCATTCATCGTAGACGGCAAGCGTCTGACGTTTCATATTTTCCGACGAGAACCTCTCAACCACGTGCGCCCGGGCTCTTGCTGAAAATTCACGCCGCTCGCGGGTCGAGAGTGACAATGCTTCGGCAATCGCGTTTGCAAGAGCCGCAGGTGCCGCCACCGGCACTATCCATCCTGTCGCCCGGTCTGCACCATCGCGCGAGGCAGTGAGCAGGGTTTCAGGCGATGCGCCCTGCCGCGTCACGACAACCGGACAGCCCATGGCCTGTGCCTCGGCACTGGTTCGACCGAAGGCTTCAGGTTCGGTTGAAGCGATCAACGCTACATCGGCTGCCGCGAAGGCAGCGGCAATGTCATCACAATGACCCGCAAGCACGACTTTACGTTCGAGGCCATGCTGCGCAATTTGCCGCTCGAGGCCGGCGACATAGGATGCCCGCCCCTGGGCGTCTCCAGCGAGGACGAAGACAGCATTCCGACTTGAATCGCTACGAAACAGCTGTGCCGCGGCTTCAATCACATCATGCTGGCCCTTCCAGCCCGTCAGCCGGGCTGCCTGAAGAACTATTTTGGTGTCCGTTCCCGCACCCCATGCCTTACGCAGTGCGTTGATCCGCTTCTCCGACACGATGGCCGGATCGAACCGTTCAAGGTCAACACCACGGTGAATGACCCTGATGCGTTCCATTGGTGTGCCGTGTCTGGTGTGAACGAGTTCTCCGGTATACAGGGAGTTGGCAATCACGAGCTGTCCGCGCGCCATAACCGAATTATAGAGCGGTTTGAGCGGCCCGTTGTTGCCATAAGCACCGTGATAAGTGGTGACAAATGGAATCCCGGTGGCGCGGGTCGCGATCAATCCGCTCCATGCCGGGGCACGGCTTCGCGCGTGAATTACATCCACCCCTCGCTCGCGCACGAATCGCGCAAGGCTGAACCCGTTCGCAACAATCAGCGCCGGGTTTTTGGTTCCTGCGGGGAATGGCACGATGAGACCTCCCGCCTGCTCGATATCCGGCGCCAACCGCCCGCCCTCGCTGAGTACAAATGACCTCCCGCCCGCTCGCACGACGGCTTCGGTGATCTCCAGCGTCGCCTGCTCCGCACCACCGGTATCCAGGCGCGGAATGATCTGGAGGATCGTGGCTGCATGAATCGAACTCGTCATTTGTGAGGCACCAGAATCAAATATATATAAGCCAGCGGTCTATTTATATTTCTCGGAACTGTTCCTCGAATGATTTTGTTCATCTGCATATGACTCAAAAAGAACTACAATTTTTAGTTGTACAGAACAACTCTAGCGAGAACCTGAAGCTCGCTTACAGACAAGATCACATCAACCAGTCCGGGGAGGCAGGCATTGTCTGGTTCTGCGGATTTAACTCGGAAATGACAAGTACCAAAGTGAGCGCGCTCAAAGATTGGGCTGCGCGAACGGACCGTTCCATGCTCAGGTTCGATTATTCCGGCCATGGGGCGTCGGAAGGCAATGTCGCGGATGGCACCATTGGACAGTGGCTGAAGGAAAGCCTCGCGTTTTTGCGCAATGTCGCCAAAGGACCACAAATTCTGGTGGGTTCAAGCATGGGTGCTTGGCTCGTTCTCCTTATCATGCGCGCGATTGCCAGGAATGATCCAATCACTGAGGGGTTGTGTCCTGTCGATGGCGCGGTCCTGATCGCGCCGGCATGGGACATGACTGAGGAATTGATGTGGAACCAGTTCAGCGAGTCAGCCCGCAGATTATTGGAAAGAGACGGCTACTATGAGCATCCCTCACGCTACGGAGATGGTCCCTATATCATTTCCAAGGAGCTTATCGAGGAAGGCCGCAACCACCTTATCGGCGAGGACAGTTTCAAACCGCCCTGTCCGGTGCGGATCATTCACGGTATCAACGACCCGGATGTGCCGTGGCTTCACGCCAACAAACTGACCCATATTCTGGAAGGCGAGAATGTCATGCTCAATCTGATTCAGGATGGCGATCACCGGCTTTCCCGCACTGAAGACATCAACAAGTTTCTGAATCTCATCGATGATCTCTACAAAAGCATAGAGAACAGCAGGCACTATCTTTGAGGAGAACTGCCCGAGATGGCTGCCACTTCGGCGCGAATACCCTCACGATATGTGGGGTAGTCGAGCCTAACGCCTAACTCTTGCTTGATGCGCGCATTCGACACACGCTTGTTCTCACCATAAAAACTGCGGCCCATGAGGCTCAATTCCGCGTCCTCGAATGCCACCTCCGGCGGTGGTGAAATACCGAGCATTTTTGCAGCGAAGGCGATCACGTCCTGAGGCGGGGCCGGTTCATCGTCGGACACATTATAGACCGGCCCGGCATATGGACGTGCGAGAGATGCCTCAAGGACATTTGCAATGTCGTCCACGTGAATGCGGTTAAAGACCTGACCCGGCTTGACGATACGCCGGCTCTTACCCTGGCGTATTTTTTCAAGCGGACCTCGACCTGGACCGTAAATTCCCGCAAGGCGGAAAAGCTGAACCGGTTTGTTCGCCCCTGCTCCAAAATCGAGCCAGGCCCGCTCGGCTGCCACGCGGAGTTTCGATCGCGCGCTCTTTGGATGAAGCACGGCTTCCTCATCAACCCATTCCCCACCATGATCGCCATATACGCCAACGGTCGAGAGGTAACCTATCCACTCAAGGTTAGCTGCTGCCGCAATGTCATCGCGGTGTTGGATAAGGGCCGGGTCACCTGCTTCGCCCGGTGCGATGGAGAGAAGCAGATGGGTTGCTTGTGCGAGCGCCTCTCGCACCTCTCCACTTGGTGCATCGCCGGAAAACCGAGCAGTTTCGAACCCGTCTTCACGTAGACGCCCGACCTTCGCGGCGCTGCGCGTTGTGCCGAAAACATTCCAGCCTTCCTTCAGCATACGTGTTGCGAAAACCCGGGCTGAATATCCCAACCCGAAACAGACCAGCCTGCTCATTCGCTCACGCTCCGCCACTCGGCAAGAACTTGCACATCACGTTCATGAGGCTCAAGCCGCAATCGGTGATCCGCGAACTCCTGAGTTTCCATGAGGCGTCCCCCCGCCCACACGGCCGTGGCCCGCACAATTGGCGAGCCATCGTGCAGCAGCGGTTCCACGAGCGGAAGCAACGATACGTCCGCAGAATTTCCCGCGGCAATCAGCACATTTCGCATAAACCGGTCGCGACCCGTGCGCTTGATTGGAGTTCCAGCAAAGCGCATGCGAAAGGCCCCATCGTCTAACGTCAGCAACTCCGATAATGGCGGGCTATCCGTCTCTGGCCGCGCGGCCAGCCTGGCCTCGCGAGAGTTCTGTGCAAATTTGTTCCAGGGACAGACGGCAAGGCAGTCGTCGCAGCCAAAAATACGATTGCCAATCGGCGCACGGAACTCCGGCGCAATGTGACCCTTATGTTCAATCGTGAGGTAGGAAATACAGCGCCTGGCATCAAGTTGGTACGGTGCTGGAAAAGCGTTCGTTGGACAGATATCGAGACATGCGCGGCACGCTCCGCAATGATCGGATTCCGCGTCGTCGGGAGCAATCTGTTCTGTGGTGAAGATAGAACCCAGAAACAGCCAAGATCCAAAATCACGCGAAACCAGGTTGGTGTGCTTGCCCTGCCATCCTGCACCCGCCGATTGTGCCAGCGGTTTCTCCATTACCGGGGCGGTGTCGACAAAAACTTTTACATCGCAGTTGCGCTCGCGGTGCAGCCAGCCTGCCACCTGCTTGAGCTTCTTCTTGATGAGGTCGTGATAGTCCTTGCCGCGCGCATATACGGAGATCACACCGCTGGACTTCCATCTCAACGCCTCCAACGGGTCGCTGTCGGGCCCATAGTTCAAACCAAGCACAATTACCGAACGCGCTTCAGGCCAAAAGCCCACTGGATTACCACGGCGCTCCGCCGTTTCCTCCATCCAGCCCATGTCGCCATGCCGGCCGAGACTTAAAAACTCGTTGAGCTGCGAACCGGCTTGGGGGATTGCATCGGGCGTCGTAAAGCGGACAATATCGAACCCTGCAGCAGCCGCACACTCGCGCAATTGATCCTTAATATGAGACACAGAACCCACGATATCACGGGCCTCAAAAATCCGGATCGGCGTATATGTCCGGCGGTTTGATGCCGGGCACGCGATCGCTCAACAGGGAGCGAAACGAGGGCCGCGACTTGATGCGCGCATACCAGTCCTTTGCACCCTCAGCTTGCCCCCAAGGGACGTCACCCAAATAGTCGATACAGGAAAGATGCGCGGCAGCGGCCAGGTCAGCGAAACTCAAATGCTCACCGCCGAGCCAGGTCCGTTCTTCTGCCAGGTGGCTGATATATGTGAGATGATAGCGCAAGTTGGCTTGGCCGGCGCGCACCATTTCCATGTCCGGCGCACCGCCCTCGTCAGAGTTGAAACGGCGAAAAACCTTCTCTCCAATCAGATAGGAGGTTACTTCGCTATCAAACTTGCGATGAAACCAGTCGACAAGGCGGCGCACTTCGCCGCGCTCGGCTTCATTTCCGGGAAAGAAGGAAAAGGCCCGCGCGTCACCTGTTTCATCAATACCCGTCTCAGCCAGATACTCGGAGATCGGATAGACACCGCACAGCAATACGTCGTCGCCTTCATCTTCCTCTCGATAGAGTGGCAGCGTTCCCGCAGGGTTGAGCTCGAGGAAATCAGACCGCCAATCCCACGGACGCTCCTCTTCCAACACGAGGTCGAGCTCACATTCCGCCACAGCCAGACGGATGGAACGTGAGAATGGACAAAGCGGATAATGGACGAGTGTTGGCATATGTTGGTTGCTCAGCACACGAGACAAGCGTATTGGGCCTTCGCGTAACGACGATCGTCCGGTATAGAATCACCCGGCGATGCAAACAAGGCGCACGGTCGCGCGCAGGAAAAGGGGGCAACCGTGTCGCTCGAGCAAATTATCGTACTCGCGGTCGTACAAGGCATCACGGAATTTCTGCCGATCTCTTCATCCGGGCATCTGATTCTGATACCCGCCTTCACCGGATGGAAGGACCAGGGCATCGCAACTGATGTGATGGTTCATGTCGGTTCTCTATTCGCCATCATCGTCTATTTCTGGCGCGACGTGCTTTCGATCCTGGCTGGTGTCGGCGATCTTGCCCGGCGGAAATTTACTCAACGTGCACGCCTGGCGGCCTTCATTGCCGCCGCCACGGTTCCCGCAGTTGTGTTCGGACTGATCCTGAAATGGTTTGGTCTGCTCGACAAAATTCGCGGCATTGAAGTCGTCGCGTGGAATGCCCTCATATTCGGTGTCCTTCTCTACATCGCGGATGAGATCGGTCCCAGGGTTAAGGTCATGGAGAACATCACGTTCAAATCGGCGATGATTATCGGGCTTGCGCAGGCGATAGCCCTCATTCCGGGAACAAGCCGGTCCGGCATCACCATGACGGCCGCCCGTTTTTTGGGTTTCGAGCGTCCCGAGGCCGCACGCTTCTCGTTCCTGCTCGGCATTCCTGCGATTGCCGGTGCCGGCATTCTCACGTTAGTCGAGATGAATACCCAAGGTCACAGCCTGCCACCGGGAGCTTTCACGGCTGCCATTCTTACGTTTTTTTCCGCGCTTGCGGCCATCGCATTCCTGATGGCGTTGGTCAAGCGACTGAGCTTCACGCCGTTCGTTTTGTACAGAATGCTGCTCGCAGGCTTCTTGCTGGTACTGGCCTATTCCTGAGAAAGCTGCCGCACTAGCGTCGGAACGCGGCAAATTCACCGCGGGCGCGGAAGCGTTCGAGATACGCCGGAACGATTGCGTCCACGGGTACGGGATCAATCCCGAGGCCTTCAAGCGTACGCCGCGACGTCTTGGCACTGACTGAAACCACATTGTCGCTTTCCAGAAGACGCACCTGATCCATGGTCAGCAGCGGCGAAGGCAAGAGCTGTAGGAAAGCGGCTTTCGTATAAGCAAGCCAGAACGGAACCGGCACGAGCAGCTTGCGACGCCCGCAATAGTGCAGGATGCGCTGCAACACTTCCTTGAAGTTCAGGATTTCAGGTCCGCCAAGCTCGTATGTGCGGCCCGGCATCGCGCCGCCCTGAATGGAAGCCAAGACTGCTTTTGCCACGTCACCGACGAAGACAGGTTGAAACCGCGTCTTGCCACCCCCGATGAGCGGCAATACGGGCGCCATGCGGGCGAGCGCGGCAAACCGGTTGAAGAACTCATCCTCCGGCCCGAATACGATGGATGGCCGCAAGATCACCGCTTCAGGAAAAGACTTGAGCACATGGGCCTCACCTGCGGCCTTGGACTTGGCATAATGCGATAGTGAATGCGCGTCGGCGCCAATTGCTGAGACATTGACAAGGGCTTGCGCATCTACCGCTTTGGCGGCCTGCGCAATCCAGCGCGGTCCCTCCGCCTGAACGGATGAAAAGCTCTGCTTTCCCGATTCGAAAAGAATGCCGACGAGATTGACAAGCGCATCCGCACCTTCCGCCGCCTGCGCGACAGATTCCGGAAATCGCAGATTGGCCTGAACCGCGTGGATTTGTCCCACCCCGCCCAGTGGCTGCAGATGGCCCGCGAGATCAGGACGGCGCACTGCCACACGAATGCGGCAGCCGGTCCGCGCAAGCGCCTGGACGACATGGCGCCCGACAAACCCCGAGCCGCCATAGACTGTCACCAGACGTGAACTGTCCAGCCGGATAGCCATTTCCTTTGCCCTCTTCTTCTGCACCTGTCCGCCCGTACAACTTCACATGCGGAGGCCCACAAATCACGTATCAGGATTACACCTGCTGTGCCTCCATGTGAAGTCAGGGTTATTCAGGAAATTACCCTCGATTGACAAGGCGCGCGCGCGGTCGTAACTGGAGTGCTGTATGCCCAGGTGGCGGAATTGGTAGACGCGCTGGCTTCAGGTGCCAGTGGCCGCAAGGTCGTGGAAGTTCGAGTCTTCTCCTGGGCACCATGCTTCACGCGTCTGGCTGCACGTGACGCGGCCTTGGGCGAGGCTCACTCCGTAACAAACCCTGTGTCAGACTTCAACGAACAGAGAGGCCTTTCCCATGGCAGTGGAACTCCATCAGGGCGACCTTCCCTCAGGTGTGGATTTCGGAAATGCGGTGGCAATAGACACCGAGACCCTTGGCCTCAACCCGCTGCGCGACCGATTGTGCCTGGTGCAACTCTCAAGCGGAGACGGGAATGCACATCTGGTCCAAATTTCAAAAAATCCGGCTGACGCCCCGAACCTGAAAGCATTGCTTGAGGATCCTGAGGTGCTCAAGCTGTTTCACTTCGCGCGCTTCGATATCGCCGTGCTGTACCACACCTTCGGCGTTATGGCGCAGCCTCTCTATTGCACCAAGATCGCCTCCCGCCTCACCCGAACTTTCACCGACCGCCACGGCCTTAAAGATCTGTGCAGGGAGTTGCTCGGAGTCGATTTGTCCAAGCAGCAGCAAACGTCGGATTGGGGCGCTGAGGCTCTGACGCCGGAGCAGTTGGACTATGCCGCGTCCGATGTCCTTTATCTCCATCAGCTCAAGAGCAAGCTGGACGATATGCTCGTCCGTGAAGGCCGAGAGGAATTGGCACACGCCTGCTACAGTTTCCTGCCGACCCGGGCGAAGCTTGACCTTGGCGGTTGGGCCGAAGAGGATATTTTTTCGCACTAGAGCGCGGTTGGCCGTTGCGCCCGAACCAGGCCCGGCCCCAATCTGAGCACAGTTTGTGTCAATAGTTTTGCGCATATAATTGGGTTTTGCGGATATACTTACGCCTTGGCGCCCCACTAACGGCGAACCGGGGCCGGATTTTGCATGCAATGACCAGCGACGCCCATCACTCACTCGCCATGCCGGGTCGAGACTTCATTAAGGCGCCCACCATTGCCGAGCGCTCAAAAGCGCTCGACCGTGCTCGCACGCACAGTTGGCTGGTTTCACGACTGAAGTTTGCCCTTCCAATTCTTGCTGTCGCAATGGTGGGGCTTTACTTCCTCTCTCCCAGCATTGAGGTCTCAATCGGCGACATAAATGCCAGCGTCGAAGGCATCGTCATCGAGAAGGGCAGCTTGCGGATGGTCAATCCCAAACTGGAGGGGGCCAACGAGAAACAAGGCACCTATGTTGTAACTGCCCAATATGCGGAACAAGCCGTCGCTGATCCCGATACCATTCATCTCACTGAGTTGCAGGCGGAGACTGATAACGCGCAAAAAGGTTGGTCGCGCCTGACCTCACCAAAGGGGATATTCAAAACCAAAACCGAACAGCTTGAACTGATCGGCGACATTCGTGTCGCGCAAAGCAACGGAATGAAGGCACGGCTTACGCGCGCCGACGTCGACATGAAGCGCCAAACCGTCATCAGCAAGGAGCCCGTGAAGGTCGACTTTCCAAACGGAAAACTCGATTCCAATGCGATGCGCATAAATATGGAATCCAAGGAAGCGGAATTTCTCGGCGATGTGAAAGTTCTGATGGAGCAGGAAAAGAAGGCATCTGCGGAACCAAAACCGGAAGAACCTGTCCAGTCATTTGCCGTGGCCTTGAAAAGTGACGAGCCCGTCAATATCGCCGCGCCCAAACTCACCATCTTCGACGCCAACAAACTGGCCCATTTTCGGGGCGGCGTCGAAACCGTCCAGGGCGGCTCACGTATGAAATCCAAGGAGCTCAAGGTCTATTACGCACGCGAGGAGCAGCAAGACACAAAAAGCCAGGGCGGTGGCAAACTGAAACTCATCGATGCCAGCGGGAATGTCCGGATTGAGACCACAGATGGACGCAAGGCAAATGCGGGGCAGTTGATTTATGACGCCATCCTGCAGCAATTGACCCTCAACGAGGACGTTGTCGTCACTCAGGGAAAAAACAAGCTTGCGGGCAAACAGATGATCTCAGACCTCGCGACCGGCATTACGCGTTTCCCGCCAATTGACAGGGTGTTCGGCCATTTCAAGCCGGCCAGTGATGAGAACGCGAAGGCCACGAAACAAGGTGAGCAAGAGAAAAATCCGACTGTTATTGAGGGTGCCGCCCAGATTGACCTTTCGAGCACGCGTGGCAAACCCGTGGATATCGAGGCCGACTCGCTTACGGTCAACGACAAGACCAGCGTTGCGGAATTTTTTGGCAACGTCAAAGTCATCCAAGGCGCTATGACCATGCAGTCGCGGAAACTTGCGGTGAATTACTCCAGCAAGGAAACCTCTGCATCGAGCGAAAAACGAGGCGGGTCGAATATCAAGAGCATTCGGGCGGAAGGCAACGTGGTAATAGACACCTCTGAAGAGCAAAAAACCACAAGCGACTGGGCCCTGTTTGATGCTGCCAATCAGACGGTGACCATTGGTGGAAATGTCGTATTAAGTCAGGGTGATAATGTGATAAAGGGTAGCCAGCTGGTTATCGATCTGACGACGAACAAGAGCCGTTTCGTGGATGGCAGTGGCCTCCCTTGGAAACAGCAGCGCGTTCGCGGCATTTTCGTACCTCAGAAGAATGGTAAGCAGTAGATCGACGATTGCGACACATCCTTACAATCGTTACCTGTTTCATCGAATTTTAACCGGCGTGGGCTTCAACTAGGAGTGAGAGACTCAGTGGGTAAGCTGTTGTCATTTCCTGGCCGCCAAACCGCAGGAGATCGGGACCTCTCAGGCGAGTTGCATGAGGCTTTCGATTTCGGTGCAGATACCTCCGGTCAAGCGGACGCGTCCTCCGGCCGACTTATGGTCGAGTCCGTCGTAAAGAGTTTCAAGAAGCGTCCTGTCGTTCGCGGTGTCAGCCTTTCGCTTACCCGTGGTGAGACGGTGGGATTGCTCGGCCCCAACGGGGCGGGCAAGACGACGGTGTTCTACATGATCACCGGTCTGATACCCGCCGATGAGGGTCGGATCCTGATCGACGGCGAGGACATCACACGATTGCCGATGTACCGGCGTGCACGCCTCGGCATCGGGTATTTGCCGCAGGAGGCCTCAATCTTCAGGGGTCTGACGGTAGAGCAGAATATTCGCGCGGTGCTTGAACTGGTCGAGCCCGACAAGGAACAACGAGAGGCGCATCTGGAAGCGCTGCTGGAGGAATTCAAGATTACACGGGTTCGCAAATCACCCTCGATAGCGCTCTCTGGTGGTGAACGCCGCCGCGTCGAGATCGCCCGTGCACTTGCGACCCGCCCCTCCTTCATGCTGCTTGACGAGCCCTTCGCCGGCATCGATCCAATTGCCATCGGCGACATCCGCGATCTGGTACGGCATTTGACCGACCGTGGCATCGGCGTCCTCATTACCGATCACAATGTCCGCGAGACACTCGAGTTGGTTGACCGGGCTTACATCATCTACGACGGCCAACTTCTTACCGAAGGCACGCCGGATGAAATCATCGCCAATGAGGACGTACGGCGCGTTTATCTCGGGGACAGCTTCTCGCTTTAGGAAATCGGGAACAGGCGGCACAGGCTCATGGCGCTTTCATCAAAACTGGAACTGAGACAGGGCCAAAGCCTTGTAATGACACCTCAGCTGCAGCAGGCGATCAAGCTCCTGCAGCTCTCCAACCTCGAGCTGACGGAATTCGTTGAAGGCGAACTCGAGCGCAATCCACTTTTGGAGCGCAACGACAATGCCGGTGAACCTGAGGAACGGCGTTCCACTGATGCTGGTGAAAAGCACACAGAGGAGAACAAAAACACCTCAGACGAAAACTCGCGGCAGGACGATGAATGGCTCGATCCAACGACGAACCAGGTGCAACGCGATACCGAGACGGTATTCGACACGGATGCTGAAAACGTCTTTCCTGATTCGGCTGAACCTGGTCCTGCTCCCAGCCTAAACAGCTGGTCATCACCCTCGACGGGCGGTGGATCGGGCGACTCGTATAATCTTGAGGCTTTCGTCGCCGATGAACTGACCCTGCAGGATCATCTGACCGAGCAGCTTCAGCTTGCCATCTCCGATCCGGTCAGACGGATGATTGGCGATCATCTCGTCGATCTTGTTGACGAAGATGGCTATATGCGCGGTGATCTTACAAATCTGGCAGAGCGGCTCGGGGCACCGACGGAGCTGGTGGAGGACACGCTGCAGACACTGCAGACGTTCGAGCCTGCAGGTGTATTTGCACGCAACCTGGCGGAATGCCTCACGCTGCAACTCAAGGACCAGAACCGCTTCGACCCGGCAATCGAAACATTCATCGCCCATCTTGATTTGATCGCCAAGCGCGACCTGGCAGGCCTCAAGCGCGCCTGCGGGGTAAGCGATGAAGACCTCGCGGACATGATCGCGGAAATCAAAACCCTGGAACCCAAACCTGGGCTGAAATTCGGCAAATCCTCCGTTCAGCCTGTGGTGCCCGACGTATTCGTGCGCCAGCGCCCAGATTCAAGTTGGCTCGTGGAGTTAAACAACGACACGCTGCCTAAGGTGCTTGTGAACCAGGCGTATTATGCAACCGTGAGCAAAACCGCCAAAATAGAGAAAGACAAGACCTACCTGCACGACTGCTTCCAGACAGCAAACTGGTTGGTCAAGAGCCTCGATCAGCGCGCGCGTACCATTCTCAAGGTTGCCAAGGAAATCGTGAAACAGCAGGACGCATTTCTGACCCACGGGGTCCAGTATCTGAGGCCACTGAACCTGAAGATGGTTGCCGACGCCATAGAGATGCACGAATCAACCGTGAGCCGTGTCACCAGCAACAAGTATATGGCGACCACTCGCGGCACGTTCGAACTGAAGTATTTCTTCACATCGGCTATCCCGTCATCGGGGTCTGGTGAAGCGCATTCATCGGAGGCCGTGCGGCACCGAATCAAACAGCTGGTCGACAACGAAGCCGTCACAAGTGTGTTGTCCGATGACAAGATCGTTGATCTTCTCAAAGCGGAAGGCATCGATATCGCCCGGCGGACGGTCGCAAAATATCGCGAGTCGATGCGGATTCCATCGTCGGTGGAGCGCCGGCGCGAGAAGAAAATGGCCTCGAGCACTTTGTCGTAAGCGCGCCTGATAGCTTACTTTTCCTGGTTTTTTCGACAGTTTTCCGGTGCAACTTTCGGCTGCAAGCCGCTGTGTTGATAAACTGTGAAACCTTTTTTTCAATGGCATGAATTCGATTTGACACTGCTCGGACTCATGTTCTAATTTCCCGGCCCGCGGCGAAAGGCACCGTAAAGATGCCCCAGCTGCCGAGCTCAGCAGAGATCGATCTGATCGAGAATGACAGACCGAAAAACCCGGCCCGCCTAGCACAACCGGGACACAACCGAGGCGGAGCCGTCGCAGTTCCGGGACGAGCGATGGCATTACAAGTTACCGGCAAGAACCTGGACGTTGGCGAGGCCTTGCGGAGCTACGTGATAGAACGCATTGAGACAACCTTGGAGAAATACGCCGGTCAGAGCTCTTTGGGCCATGTCCGTATCGAGAAAGCGCATGGTGCGTTTCTCACCGGTTGTACGATCCAGCTCAATTCAGGCATGAGCCTTGAGGCACATGGCGAAGCCCCGGACGCCTATGCAAGCGCGGATCAGGCACTAGAGCGCCTGGAAAAACGCCTGCGGCGATACAAGAGGCGCCTCAAGAAGCGCCACGTTCCGGGAGAAAAGGCACTCGCGAATGTTGAAGTGCCCTACTATGTCATACAACAAGCCGAGGAAGAGGAAACGGCCCCAGAGGGCGACAATCCAGTGGTAATCGCAGAGGCCCAGACTGTGATACGCGAGCTCTCGGTGAGCGATGCGGTAATGCAGCTTGATCTCACAGACCATCCACTGCTTGTCTTTCAAAACGCCGGGCATGGACGTATCAATGTCGTGTACCGGCGCAGTGATGGTAACATCGGCTGGATAGACCCCGGTGGACAGTTGCCTGGCACCAGCTAATTGCTTACCGGCATGTCTGTGCACATGCCGGAAGTCAAAATAGAGGTTGAGATCAAACTCATGGATCTAGGCGATCTTATTAAGCCTGAAGGCATCACGTTGTCGCTGGGCGCGAAGAGCAAGAAACACGTGCTTCAGGGAATGTCTGCCGCCGCAGCGGATATCACGGGCCTTTCGGAACGTGACATCTTCGATACGCTGTTACAACGCGAACGGCTTGGCTCTACTGGCGTCGGCCAGGGCGTCGCCATCCCACACGGCAAACTCGCCGAACTCACCGAAATTGTAGGCTTGTTCGCACGCCTCGATAAGCCAATTGAATTCGAGGCTGTGGATGGAGAACCCGTGGACGTCGTGTTTCTGCTGCTCGCACCCGAAAGCGCCGGTGCCGATCATCTCAAGGCTTTGGCACGCATCTCACGTTTCCTTCGCATCCCAACTTCCATTGAAGATTTGCGGATCGCAGGAAGCAGTGAGGCAATTTACGCCATCCTGACGGAAGCAGAAAAAGAACACGCGGCCTAAATACAACCCAACCGAACCTATATTGGCGAGAGCCGCAGGCACCCCACACCGATGCCTGGCTAGTGAACGCTCACTGGCTCGAGATCGTTGGTGATTGCGCTGGCAATTGCTGAATCACGGCTGTCGGTCAGCCCAAGAGGCGTGCCGTCAGCGCTGACAAGCGCGAACAGGTCAATACCTTCAGGCAACCCTGAAAGCGCCGGAAAAAGATCGCGAGCCTGATCGCTGTCGATCTGTTTTACATAGGCAACCTGCCCATCTCCAAGCCGCGCGAAATCGAGCGCGCTCATGACGGTCGCGGGGCCAATACCGGTTTTTCTGTCGTCACTTTGTTCGTTCATCATTTTAGCCTCCTTTTGTTGGCAGGCTTGGCTTTGCAATTTGCACAGTCAGCTCGCGGCACCTGCAAATGCCACTTGCTTTGAGGTGGCACAGAAGACAATCCAGAGCTTCAATGCCGCCGAGGTTTCTAGTTAGCCTGAGTAATCTCGACTTTCTTCAGTTGGCGTTCAGGCTCAGGACGCACAAGATCGATCGACAACAGACCGTTGTTGAGGTCCGCGCTGCAAACTTCAATTCCGTCAGCGAGCACGAATGTGCGGGTGAATTGCCGGGCCGCGATGCCACGATGCAGATAGACGCGCTCATCCTCATCTTCCTGCTTGCCGCGAATGGTGAGCTGGCTGTCTTCCACCGACACGTCGAGCTGATCTCTGGTGAACCCGGCAACGGCAAGCGTTATGCGCAAAATATCACGGTCTTCGCCATTGGACAGGCGCTCAATATTGTATGGCGGATAGCCGTCACCCGACCCTTTGGAAACGCGATCGAGGAGGCGTTCGATTTCGTCAAAGCCCAGTAAAAGCGGGCTGTTGAGGAGTGAAGTGCGCGACATACTAATAAGCCCTACCTAAAGCGACTGAACATGTGCGTTGTCAGGAAACCCGGCCCTGCTAGGCGCCATGCCTCCAGCCGCGGCCCTACAAGGCACCGCGGTCACGTTTCTGATATGGGGTGGGAGAATGCCCGATACAAGCACTTGCGGCGGCGCACATATCAAAGCGGCGTGAACCATTTTTCAGGTTCACGCCGCGCAATGGGTAACAAGAGCTGGTTTTCTGTTAGATAGAGCGAACCTGCGAGAGGAATTCATCGACGCGCGATTTCAGCGACTCTGCCTCGGTGGACAATGTGCCAGCTGCCTCGGTTACACCGGTGACAATGCTGCCTGTCTCTTTTGAGGCCTGGGAAACTCCAGCGATGTTCTCCACAACCTGTTGCGTCGCGGAAGATTGTTCTTCAATAGCCGCCGCGATAGCGGCCGAGATTTGTGCCATTTCGTCAATAATCGAATTGATTGAACCAATGGCATCGACCGAGGTTCCCGTCGCGCTCTGGATCTCCTCAACCTGCTGGGCGATCTCCTCCGTCGCTTTGGCGGTCTGTGTCGCCAGTTCCTTGACCTCGGAGGCAACCACGGCAAATCCTTTGCCTGCTTCGCCTGCGCGTGCAGCCTCAATCGTCGCATTGAGCGCGAGCAGGTTTGTCTGTTCAGCGATGTCCTTGATCATGTTGACCACTTCGCCGATCGAGCTCGCCGACTGAGAAAGACCTGAAATCAGGTCATTTGTCTGCGAAGCTTCCTTCTGCGCTTTCTGCGCAATATCGTTGTTTGTCGTAACCTGCTGTGAAATTTCCTGAATCGATGCTTGAAGCTGCTCAGACGCGGTAGCAACAGTACCAGCCTGCGCATTCGTTTCCTCCGAGGAGGCGCTCATCGATGATGCGCTCGCCTCCAGTTCTGTCGCGGCCGATGAGACGGCGCCGACGACGGAACCAACATTTTGTTCGAAATTGTCGGCAAGCGCGACCCGGTCGGAAACCACCACCCAGCTCAACATCGGTCCCATATAGTTGCCGTTTTCATCGTTCACCGCAGAAACTCGCAGATCAAGGGTTTCATCACCAAGCTTGATCTTGGCGTTGTGGGGCAGGCTCGAGGGATCACTCAGAAGCTTCCGTTGATGCGCGGGATTCTTGTGGAACACGTCAACGCACTGACCCTGGAGCTTATCAACTGGTACGGGAAGCAGGTCTTGCAGGGGCCTGAGCGTATCAATGCTGGTCTTGTTGATGTAAGAGATTTCAAACGTATCTTTGTCAAGCAGCATCACGTTGACGGGCATTTCGTCGAGCATTGTCAGCAGCTTCTTGCCTTCAGCCTCGTTCCGCGCTTTCTCAGTCACGACCTGCCATGACAGCATGGGTCCGACATACTTTCCACCCTCGTAGATGGCACTCACATTGAGGTCGAGAATTTCTCCACCGAATTCAATTTCCGCATGGTGCGGCAGATTGGATGGATCAGAGAGAAGTTTTCGCTGATGTCCGGGTTCCTTGTGAAAAATATCGATGCACTGGCCAACAATCTCCTCCGCCTTGCACGGTAGTGCGCTCTCAATCGACTTGAGACCTTCAATTGTGGCCTCGTTCACATAGTCAATTTTGAAAGTCTTGAGATCGCATGTCATTACGGCAATGGGCATCCTGTCGACCATCTCCCGGAATGAACTACCGCCTTTGCCGCCTTTGAATGCGCCGAGTGACTTCTTGAGCATGTTTGCCTCGCAGAGTGTTTTGCCGTTTGAAAGCTATGAATGAGCCATTGCACACGAGCGCGCGCAATTCTGATTTGTTCTATCTGAAGTTGCAGCGATTCTGGTTTACAAATGGTTAGCGCTTTGCGTGCGTTGCGCACAAACACCCGCAGAGCGAGCAATGCACAATTCAGCTGCAATTACCTTGCGGTGCGTGTTGTCGGGAATTTGTGGGGAATGGTGGAGCCAGGCGGGATCGAACCGCCGACCTCGTGAATGCCATTCACGCGCTCTCCCAACTGAGCTATGGCCCCACACATACGGTTTCAACAGGAAATTCCTCAGAAACCGATGAAGTGATTAGTTATGCCACCCTGACTGTGCGATCAAGTGCGATGCGCCAAGGCAACCTCGCCTCCCGACAATCAGGTTTCATCCTTGGTTTCAACCGGTGTGCCGATAATTCCACTGACATCGGAGCCGGGTTCGTCCTCGTCCTCCACAAGGAAGGTATTGTCTTCCTCATCGGCTGCCGGAATGTTTTCCTCGTCGCCATCGATATCTGCAAGGTCAGCGTCGTCGACAACCTCTTCTTCTGCGGCAACCTCGTCCAGACTGACGACTTCCGCCGCCGGGGCCTCAGCCTTTTCCACGCTGGGTTTTGGTTCCGGCGCCGCCTTGGGTTCAGGCTCCGGTTTTGGCGCGGCTTTTGGCTGCGCTTTCGGCTTCGCTTGCACGACGACGAATTCGGTCTCGCACATGGGACACACGATGGGCGTGCGTCCCAAGTCGTAGAACTTGCCGCCGCAGCTTTCGCAAAGCCGCTTTGTTCCTCGTACTTCCTTTGACATGCGATATCCCTAAATCTGCTCGAATCGCGGGTTCCTTGCCATGGCAGGCCGCCGGTGTCAAAAGCTAAAAACGACCATCCACCGCCGGTTGACAATCAACGTTGACAGATGCAAGCACGAGCGGCTCAATTGCGCCGCCCCTACTGGTGCGGTTGATGACCGCCAACATCGAAACCAAACGCCGCAAGGCGCACCTATATCATGCCCTCTTCCAAACTGACTTCTTCAAAATCTCAGGCGCTAAATGGGCACGTCAATGTGCCCGGCGACAAGTCAATTTCCCACAGGGCGCTGATTCTCGGGGCAATGGCAACCGGGATCACGCACATAACCGGTCTTCTCGAGGCCGAGGACGTCCTCGCAACCGGCAACGCCCTACAGGCGCTCGGCGCCGGCGTTGACCGCGAGGATGGCGTGTGGCGGGTTTTCGGACGCGGCGTGGGTGGATTAACGGTACCGCCCGAGGTGCTGGACTTCGGGAATTCGGGAACTGGGGCCAGACTAATGATGGGGCTCGTGGCAGGCAACGACGTGCGCGCCATATTCACCGGAGATGAGTCGTTGTGCCGTCGGCCCATGGGGCGCGTCCTCACACCACTGAAGCGTATGGGCCTCGGGGTGGAGGGTGATGGCGATACCCTCCCGCTCACCCTTATCGGGTCCGCCGACCTCGTGCCGATGGTCTATGAGCTTCCCGTACCTTCAGCTCAGGTGAAATCCGCCGTACTCCTTGCCGGCTTGCATGCGCCAGGCGAAACCACGGTGATCGAAAAAACGCCGACCCGTGACCACACAGAGCGAATGCTGACTTTTTTTGGGGCAGATATCGCGATGTCGAGCAAAGATGGCCACACCTCAATTACAGTGAAGGGCGACGCCCAGTTGTCAGGCCGTGCCGTCACGGTGCCCGGAGATCCCAGTTCGGCAGCATTTCTGGCTGCGGCGGCGCTCGTTGCGGAAAACTCCCAAATCACCATTAAGGGCGTGTTGGCAAACCCCACACGGACCGGATTTTACCAGACACTGAAGGAGATGGGGGCAACTCT
>DEIT01000104.1:26617-28687 GCA_002352635.1 Hyphomicrobiaceae bacterium UBA2767
TCGCCGTGCCAGCCTCCAGGGCTCCCACGATGATTGACGAGTATCCCGTCCTTGCTGCCGTTGCCGCTTTTGCCCAAGGCGAAACGCGCATGGAGGGGTTGAGCGAATTGCGTGTGAAGGAAAGCGACCGGCTCGCCTCAACCCTTGCCGGGCTCATCGCATGCGGCGTCGATGCGACCGCCACTGACGACAGCCTGATCGTGCACGGAAAAGGAACTGCACCCGGCGGTGCAGAGGTTGCAACACATATGGATCACCGGATCGCCATGGCATTCCTCATTCTGGGGCTCGGTGCCGAGCAACCGGTTACAATCGACAATGCGCCCATCATTGCCACCAGCTTTCCCCGATTTGCCGAAATGATGAGAGAACTGGGCGCACATATCGAGGAAAGCAGTTGAGATGAGGCAACTGGAAAACGGGGCTTCGAGGTAAATGCTGATTGCGATGGACGGACCGGCGGCTTCGGGAAAGGGCACGCTCGCCAAGAAACTTGCCGGACATTACGGCCTTGCCCATCTCGACACGGGCTCGCTTTACCGCGCAGTTGCCCGCGACATACTCACAGCCGGCAAAGCCCTGGACGATGAAGCCGCCGCGGCTGATGCCGCGCAATCTCTGGAATCGGGAACACTCAACGACCCGGCCCTGCGAACACCGGAGGTTGGACAAGCAGCGGCAAGGGTGGCCAAAATTGGGGCCGTACGTGAGGCGCTGTTCAAATTTCAGCGTGTGTTTGCGAGCAGGCGAGAGGGAGCGATCATCGAGGGCCGCGACATTGGGACAGTCGTATGTCCCGAGGCCGACGTGAAAATCTTCGTGGAAGCTTCTACAGACGTGCGAGCAGAGCGCCGCTACAAGGAACTTATGGAGGTTGGGCACGACATTTCCTATGAAGAAATTCATGCACAAATCGCAGCGCGGGACGAGGCGGACCGCTCGCGCGCCATATCTCCTTTAAGGCCAGCCGAAGACGCACACTTGCTCGATACTTCCGATTTGGGTATAGAGGCGGCGTTTAAGGCCGCCGTAAAACTTATCGACACAGCGATTTCGCAGGCGTAAGGATGGCAGGCCATTTGGTATGCCCGGATGACGCGGTTCGTCGGATCAGCTGGCCATATCAACGGAACACAATAGATTGAAGGACTTACGCGCCGGGTGGATGGGCCTCCCGGCCAGAGACAAGCCAGTTTTTTGATGCCGCCGCGAGTACATCAAGCGCAGGACGGCCACCGAGCAGGCAAACGGAGACTTGATGAGCGAAGCGCAGATAAGTGAACTCAATCCGACGCGGGAGGATTTTGCCGCGCTGTTGGAGGAGACCCTAGGTGATTCCGCCCTTGCAGAAGGCAGCGTCATAAAGGGAAAAGTCATCGCCATAGAAAAAGACCTTGCGGTTGTCGATGTCGGCCTGAAGACCGAAGGCCGCGTCCCGCTGAGAGAGTTCACTCTTCCGGGCCAGGATCCAACCATTACCGTCGGCGACGACGTGGAAGTCTATCTTGAGCGGGTTGAAAATGCGCTTGGCGAAGCGGTTCTCTCACGTGAAAAAGCACGCCGCGAAGAGAGCTGGGTGCGGCTTGAGGAAAAATTCAAGAAGGGCGAACGCTGCGAAGGTATCATCTTCAACCGGGTCAAGGGCGGTTTCACCGTAGACCTGGATGGCGCGGTAGCGTTCCTGCCTGGGAGTCAGGTCGATATCCGGCCGGTGCGCGATATCGCGCCTCTCATGAACGTCCCGCAACCATTCCAGATCCTCAAGATGGATCGTCGGCGTGGCAACATTGTTGTCTCGCGCCGCTCCGTTCTCGAAGAGACCCGAGCGGTACAGCGCAGCGAAATTGTTGCCAAGCTTGAAGAAGGTCAGGTTATCGAAGGGGTCGTAAAGAACATAACCGACTACGGTGCGTTCATTGATCTCGGCGGAATTGACGGTCTGCTGCATGTCACCGATATGGCGTGGCGGCGGGTCAACCATCCGACCGAAATCGTCAAGGTCGGCGATTCAGTCAAGGTGCAGATCATCCGCATCAATCCCGAAACACAGCGCATCTCTCTCGGCATCAA
>DEIT01000173.1:0-7531 GCA_002352635.1 Hyphomicrobiaceae bacterium UBA2767
CCGACTGGATTTGTCGACAAACGCTCCCGATATCTGGACTGCGCTCCACAAGGATGAAACGCCGCCCCAGCCAAGGACACCCGGCGAAACCAACCAGCTTATCGTCTATCGGTCCGACGGGATGGCGGCATTCCGTCCCCTGTCTTCGGATGAAGCAATGATGTGGGACGAAGCCGCAAAATGCGTGCGCTTTTCCATACTCTGCGAGATGCTCTCCATTTATGGTGGGGAAGAGAATGCAGCCGCACGTGCAGCCAGTTACCTGCAAGGATGGATCAATACCGGCCTGCTGACCAGTGTTGAAGTCGAGGACTAGAATTCACCTGAAAAATCAGACGCCAGCCGCCCCCGCAAATCCTCGATCGCCCGGAAGCAGTCGACGAGATAATCCCGCTCTCGCTTGGACAGATTGGCCTTGGGCACGAAATTGCCGACCTTTTTTTCCGCCCGGAAGTCAGCCAGCTGCTGGCGCAGCATCAGGTGTGTGATGTGGTTGAGCCCCCCGCTCAGATAGTCATACTGATCATCGTCAATGGCATCGCATTCGCGCAATTCCGTCAGGCGCTTGAGTGTTGATGTTGCGGAGATGCCATGCTTGAGCGCAAGCAACCGGGCAGACTCAACAAGCGGCAGGGTGCCGGAGTATTTCAGATTGATAAGCCCTTTGCGGCCCTCTTCGGTTTCCGTCACAAGGCGGCCGAACCACCCAAGCGCTACTTTGTGGTCTTCCTGGATGGCGAACATATCCTTGAGGAAACCCGGATTGCGCGTCCCCATTTCGGTGACGAAGTCTCTCAATTCTTTGGCAAATCCGGCATCTCCGAATGCGTGCGCATAGTCGAAGAAGATATCGCAATAACGCAATGTCGCCGGTGACCGCGAGCTCATCCAGTACGCCACTTGGTCGCGCCATTGGGTACGCGTCTTGCGCCACACGGGGTTAGTCGCCATTACGCAACCGCGGCACAGCGGAAGCCCGACCGCGTCAAGATCCTTCGTCATCCGTTCAGCAAGCGCGATGAAGAACGGATCGATGCGGCGATGATCCTTGTCGGGGTAATCGTCGAGGATGAACGCATTGTCCTGGTCAGGAAACAGGAAATTCTCACCCCGCCCGCCGGATCCCAGAATGATCAGGGAAAACGGAACCGGCGGCTTGCCCCATTTCTTTTCGGACTCCATTTCCTCAAGACGCTTACGCAGGATACGACGATGAATATCGCAGTTGATTTCCGTCAGCAGGGCTTGGACGTCCGGCACCGGCACATTGTCTTCAAACAATGCCTCGGCCAGTGAGACCTGCGCCTCTTTTACCCCACGCAAACCCTTGGTGGTTGCCTCGTGGGTGAGCATGCGCATGAGTTCAAGCGTCTCCTCCGACAGGAACGATAATGCTTCACTCAGCGAAAGCATGCCGCATACCAACCCCTCTTCGTTAAGAACGGGGATGTGGCGCAGCGACCGGCGGCGCATGAACGCGACCGCGTGGTAGAGGTACTCGGTATTCTGGATGGAGATCACCGGCGCGGTCATGACGTCGGATACCAGCGTCTCCGGTTTGACCCGGAAGGCAATCCGTCGTGTCACATCCTGCTCGGTGACTATGCCGACCGGCCGCCAATTGTCATCAACAACCACCGCGCTGCTTGCCGTCTCGCTCTCCATACGCGAGACCAATTCCTTGACGTTTGTGTCGGGAGACACGCAAACCGGCGGATCGCCCAAACGGTCCTTTACAAGACGGCGGAAGATTTCGGTCTGTGTGCTCATCGCTTACCCCTAACACCCGGAATACAATATCCATTTGAGTGCCCGCGGCAATGGCAGTTCGCTCCTACACATTGCTTACGTTGCCCGGCGGCCAAACAGTAGAATAACGGCGAACGGCACCACAAACCCGATCAGAACCGCCGTGACCACCAGAAGCGGAACCTCGGCATACTGACCCCGGTCAATGGCAAAGATCCAATTGAGGTATTTGGTCTGAAGCTGGCCGGCTACCAATGCCAGGTTCATGAGTGACGCCATCAGCGCAAACCATGTGGCACGCCGGCCGGCCGGCGCATGGATGGCAATGAGCGTCAGCATGGGAATCATCGAAAGCTGGGCGAAAGGCGACTCCGCAGCTGTATTGATCAGCGCGATGGTGCGGGCGCCAAAGCCGAACATCTCCTCTGTCCAAAGATCAATACGGTATACGAGCCCGACATTGGGCAGCGACAGGACAGTGTAAAGAACCGTCAGGACCAGCAGCACGGTCGCCACTGGGCGGCGGGTGATCGTGTCCGCCAGCAGCCAGGTACCCGCCATGGCGAGCCCTGCACCAATCTGTGCCAGCGTGCCATAAAACGCCTCGTCGAAACCGAGAGTGTCGATAGTGAACCAGGTATAGCCCTCGCCGACACCGGGCGATGAACGGAACACAAAGATGATGAGCGCTGCAAAGAAGATCTTGCGCCGTGTATCGCCGTCCAGATCGGACGTAACCCTGACCAGCATGGCAATGACCACGCACATCGAAATCAGGAAAATAAACTCCTGACTGTAGGGAACACCTGTCAGGCCGACGCCAGCGACGACAGCGCCGAAGGCAAACCCTCCGCCGAGGATGCGCCAGTCGATCGGCTTGGAAGGCACCTTCTCCAGCCGCACCAGCATGGCGCCGGTGACAGAAATGGCAGGCACCATAAGGCCCAGCAGAAATACCGTCTGATAGGAGTAGACTTTGGCCAGCAAACCACCCAGGCCGGCAACTGCAAAAATCCCGAAGGAGAGCGCCAATCGCCCGAGCACCTGCACCATGCCGAGGTCATGCTCGATTTCTTTCTTTGGCCGAGGGGTTCCATCCGGTTTTTCGCGATCCACGACCTCGGTGCTCATGGCGTCGGCCACCACGTCCTGAAGCACGATGCCGATCACGACGGCGAGCTTGGCGGCAATATAGAGAGAATCAAGGCTGTATGCCGGGAACCAGTCTCCGGCAGCACCGGCAAGGACCAGCAGCCCCGCCGCGACGAGGGACGCTCCCATGAATACATAGATGCGCCGCTGTGAGCCGAACAGCGGGACAGAGTCGACGATCTGGCCGAAAACCATCTTGATGGTCCAGGGCAGCGTCAGCCACACGGCGAGCGCGGCGAGGTCCGCCGGCGTCATGCTCAGCGCCTGCTTGATCCAGAAGCTCTCCGCAATCCCGACAAGACCGAGCGCACCATAGGCGAAATAGACCATCAGCAGCGGCAAATAGCGCAGCCGCATGGCCTTGACCGGGGCAACGACAGCCGCTTTGAGGCGATCGGACAAAGTCCGGGCCGGAGGCGCTGCGGCGACTTTCGTGCCTGAAGCATTCGATTGGGACATCAGGCCAATTCCATCGCAGACGAAATTCTATCGGCAAGTGAATGCGGACCGGACAATCAGCGCACTATTGTTCGTCAGCCAATGCACGTTTGACCGCTTCGCGTTCCGCCACCCGCCGCCTGTGGTCGATGATCTTGGGAATACGGTCGGGATCGACACCATCGCCTTCGAGCCATTGCGCCAGCGTGAACAGGTAGGGATCACAGATCGTGTAATTCTCTCCCATGACCCAAGGCCCTTGCAGCATATCACTCTCGATCATGTCGAAACATGCACCCACGGTTTCGGGCACCTTGCGCTGCATCGCGGCAATGGAGTGAGCATCGTCCGCATCGACCCACCGGTGACCACGCATTCGATTGGCGTGTGCGACATGCACTGTCGAACATAGATAGCTGTTGAACGACTGCACCTGGGCGAACGCGAAGGGATCATCGAGCTGTGCAAGACCTGCTCCCGAAAAACTCTGACAGATGAAGGCAAGAATAGCCGGTGTCTCGGTCAGGATGCCCTGGTCTGTTACCAATGCCGGGACGCGGCCTTTCGGATTGATTTTCAAATAGTCTGGCTTGCGTTGGCTCTCGGCCTTGAAGTCGATGCGTACCGTCTCATAAGTGGCACCGACTTCCTCAAGGACGATATGCGAAGCAAGCGCACAAGTGCCCGGTGCATAAAAAAGCGTAAGCATTTCTTTCCTCAATCATTGCGTGCAGGTCATTATTATTCAATCAGGTTGGGACGTAGCATCCGATGTCCCGTGCCCGCAATTGTTAAACGGACCTTGCTCTCTCCTCGCTTCTTTGCTGATCTCTATGCTTGGTGATCAAACCTGAACCTTCAGAGAGAATTCCTTGAACGTCACGAACCCATTTAACCTGACTGGCCGCACTGCTCTTGTTACCGGAGCCTCGTCCGGCCTCGGTCGGCACTTCGCTCAGGTTTTGGCCGGCGCGGGTGCAAAAGTGGCACTTGCCGCGCGGCGAACCGAACGGCTCAAGGAAACGGTCGCAGCGATTGAATCTGGAGGCGGCGCGGCGCTGGCTGTTGAACTTGACGTCACCGATTCGCAGGCTATTGCGCCGGCATTCGACAAGGCTGAAGACACATTGGGTCCGGTGACAATTGTAGTGCCCGCAGCCGGTGTAAACGTCCGGAACTTTTTCACCGATACGGAAGAAGAAGACTGGCGACATGTGATGGGCACCAATCTTGATGGCGTATGGCGCACCTGCCGTGAAGCGGCGAAGCGCATGCAGTCGCATGAAACCGGCGGATCAATCGTCAATATCGCCTCGGTGCTTTCCTTTAGCGTGATCAAATCCGTGTCGTCCTACGCGACATCAAAAGCCGCGATCGTCCAGCTGACCCGCGCGATGGCTCTTGAGCTTGCCCGCGACCATATCCGCGTGAACGCGCTCGCGCCGGGTTATTTCTCAACCGAGCTGAATGAAGACTATCTCAAGAGCGAACAGGGGCAGCGGCTGATCGAGAAATTCCCCATGAAGCGCGTGGGGGAATTGAGCGAACTCGACGGAGCATTACTGCTGCTTGCCTCGAACGCCGGATCGTTTATCACAGGTGCGATTATTCCCGTCGATGGCGGCGCGCTCCTTTCAATGAATTAGAGACTTGTTTCATGATCAATTTCACCCTCTCCCCGGAAATTGAAGACGTGCGCCAGCACACCCGGGCCTTTGTCGCGGAGCATATTCTTCCTCTTGAGGAGGATCCCGCAAACTACGACGAGCACGAGAACATCCGCCTCGACCTGTGCGATCAAGTGCGCGCGAAGGTGAAAGAGGCCGGGTTGTGGTGTCCGCAGGTTCCCAAAGAACGTGGCGGTATGGGCCTGCCCTTCGTTGGCCAGGCGGTCATGTATGAGGAGGCCAACTATTCGATCTTCGGTCCCGTCTGCTTCAACTGTGCGGCACCTGATGATGGGAATATGCGGGTGCTGAACCAGATCTGCACCGAAGAGCAAAAGGAAAAGTGGCTGCAACCGATCATAGACGGCAACACACGCGGCGCCATCGTGATGACCGAACCGCATCCCGGCGGCGGTTCCGATCCCACCATGATCCGCACCAGCGCCACACCGAAAGGCAATGGCGACACATGGGTGGTGAACGGGCATAAATGGTTCATCACAGGCGCGGGCGTCGCCGATCATTTCATCCTGATCGCCCGCACCTCCGATGAGCCACGCCGCCAACTCACCGCCTTCATGGTGCACCGGGATACGCCGGGCTTCGAGTTGGTGCGCAAGGTGCCCATCATGGGGCCGGAAGAACATGGCGGGCATTGCGAACTTACGTTCACCGACATGGAAATTCCGGATGAAAACCGGTTGCTGGAAGTGGGGCGCGGCATGAAGGTTGCGCAGACACGGCTCGGTCCTGCTCGCCTCACCCACTGCATGCGTTGGCTCGGACTGTCAGCGCGCTGCATGAAAATCGCGCAGGACTACATCAATGTGCGTGAAGGCTTTGGCATAAAGCTCGCTGACCGGGAGTCAGTCCAGCTGATGATGGGGGATATGGCCAAGGAAATACACATCGGCCGTCTCTTGGTGATGAACGCCGCGTGGACGCTCGACCAGGGAGATTTCGCGCGCAAGGAAGTCTCCATGGCCAAAGTCCATTGCGCCAACATGCTGCACAAGGTCGTGGATACAGCGATCCAGCTCAATGGCGCGCGCGGCTATTCCAAGGACACGATCCTCGAATGGATTTATCGCTACGCCCGTCAGGCACGCATCCTTGATGGCGCGGACGAAGTGCATAAGATGGTGCTCGCCAACGCCTACCGCGCCGAGGGCCGCGACTTCTGGAGCTGGGGCACCTAACCCCGATGGCGCACGAATCCCGCCCGCGCACGCTTGACCCGGAGAATCTGGCACCTCTGCTGGCCTGGCTCTCGGACGAGCTCGCAGCAAACGGCATTGCCGTTCAAAAAGCCGAACTGCTGTCCGGCGGGGCCATCGGTGAGAACTGGCGGATTGGCGCAACCGTGACCGGTGGCGCCCATGCAGGAAAACACAACTGGGTGCTGAGGACGGATGCCGCCTCGCGCATGGCCATGAGCCACGATCGCGCCAATGAATATTACTGCCTCAGGGCCGCTCACAAGGCCGGCGTCAGCGTACCGGAACCCATCGCTGTTTCACGTGACACGTCCCTGATTGGCGCGCCATTCATGATCGTTGGAGAAGCTGGTGGTTACGCCCAGGGTCGAAATATGGTGCGCGACCCGGAAATTCAGGAAAATGGCGATGCACTCGCTGCAGCACTGGGACGGGAACTTGCAAAAATCCATTCAGTCCGGCCACCGGGGGAAGATCTTGAATTCCTGAAGGTTCCAGGTCAATCACCAGCACTCGCACAGATCGAACAGATGCGCGCCAACCTGGACACAATTTCCGAACCGCGCCCGGCATTGGAGTATGTGCTTTCCTGGCTTGTGAAAAACGCACCGAAAACGGAGGCCCTGGTTCTTTGCCACGGAGATTTCCGCACCGGCAACTTCATGGCTGAGGAAGGCACACTCACCGGTATTCTCGATTGGGAATTTTGTCACTGGGGCGACGGGCACATCGATGTCGGCTGGTTCTGCGCCCGCTGCTGGCGCTTTGGCGCGGACGACCGCGAAGCCGGCGGCATCGGATCGCGGGAGGCATTCTACCGAGGCTATAACCAGGAAAGTAAAACGCCGCTGGACGAATCCATTGTTCCCTATTGGGAAATTTTGGCGGCGGCGCGCTGGGCGGTTGTAGCGCTCCTGCAAGGAGAAAGGCATATTACGGGGGGTGAGCCGTCAGTCGAGTTGTTGCTGACCGGACTGATGGCCCCGGAAATGGAGCATGAGGCGCTTCAAGGCATCATGGCGCTGGAGAGCAACGCATGAATGATCGGATCGCAAAAGCAAAAGCGCTTATGGACGTTGCAGCCGAGACCTATACGAGCGAAATCATGCCCGCGCTTCCATCAGAAAAGCGCTATGCCGCAGCGATGACGGCCAATGCGCTGGGCATCGCCCAGCGGAGCCTCTCTCATCCCGATCCAGCCGAGGCGCTGCTGACAGAACTCCGTGCGCAAAGTCTCGATGAACTCTCCGCCACGCTTCGTACAGGCGAAACGGGCGACAAGGAAGGAAAAGTCCTCCAGACGAAGCT
>DEIT01000173.1:7603-7881 GCA_002352635.1 Hyphomicrobiaceae bacterium UBA2767
CTCGCCAAACGCAGGGCAAACCATGTACCGCTCACGCCGGTGAGTTTTCTTGCCCGCGCGGCACAGGTCTGGGCCGACAGGACTGCGGTCATCGACAATGATCGGCGCTTCACATACGCAGAGTTTTACGCACGTTGCCGCCGCCTGGCGCACGCGCTCACCGAACGTGGCATCGGGCGCGGAGACACGGTCGCCATCCTTGCCGCCAACTCGCCGGCACTGCTGGAAGCGCATTACGCAGTGCCGATGCTTGGCGCGGTGCTCAATCCGATCAATAT
>DEIT01000043.1 GCA_002352635.1 Hyphomicrobiaceae bacterium UBA2767
AGGCGAGGCAGGTGTTCAGCGGCGTATTCGGGGGCAGCCTCAACAGCAATCCGGTGGCTCTCAAATTCCTCCGCTTCAGACCAGTCGGATGGGTTTGCCGTATCGAGCTTCAGTATCGCCTGTCCCTTGAATCCGCGACAGGTAACATCGGTTGCAAAGACCAGAGCCCCGGACCGGCCACCTCCCAGCATCCGGTTGAGATAAAGCGCGTCCACGAGGCCCCATTCCTTGCGGATGAGCGACAGCAGCGCCTTGTACTGCTTGGGCCAAGGCAAACCAGCTTGCTTGTCTGTCAGTCCGGACTGTTTTTGCTTATCTGATGGCAAAGTTTACTCGCGGTAAGTTGTACTGAAACAATGAAAAAGCGGTGGTTGACTGATGCAAGCCAGAATTGCCGCGCAGGATATCAGAAGGTAACCAAATTGATAGCAGCAGCCTTGTCTGTTGCTGTCTGTTTTTAGGTGCCACCAAGGTATCGCCTCTTCCAGGAGCGAACTCACCTGTTACCTACAGGTTCCAGCACTGCCGGTCGCGCACTGAAGTCGATTCGCCAGACCCCGGTGAAGAGCGTCCTTCGCGCCACACACATTGGCCTCCAGAACCCCAATTTTCGCCACTTCTCAGCGGTCCTGGGCACAAACCTTAACGCAACCAGCCATCCTTAACGTTCCGTTAACCATATTAACTCCAAAACGGTGTTGCGAGGGTTTGAAGACAGCGGTGGAATATATGGCTGATATCTGCACCCCGTTCAGACTTGTTGGTCGTTCCCACGTTCTTTTCGTGTTGACGCCCCAGCCGCCGATTACGGTATGGCTGGGTGAGCTGGACACCTGGATCCAACGTTCTCAAGGATTTTTCGACGGCAAGCCGATTGTCCTGGATCTTTCTGACGTATCGCTGAACAAGCCGGAATTTATTGCGCTGATTGGTGATCTGAAGGCGCGAAATATTCCCATTATTGCTGTTGAAGGCGTCGATTCCGAATTGCTTGATCCGGAACTGCCACCTCTGATGAGCAGCAACCGTTCCAGTGAAGTGATCGAGGCTGCGAAGGCCGAGCCGGCGAATGCCCTGACTGTACCCCAGGACGTGCTGCCGGAGCCGACATCGCTTGTCGTCGACAAACCGGTTCGCTCCGGTCAATCGGTCGTTTTCGCAAATGGTGATGTCACGGTTCTGGGCTCCATAAGCTCAGGTGCTGAGGTGATCGCCGGTGGCTCAATCCATATCTATGGAACGCTGTCGGGGCGGGCGATGGCCGGTGTCACCGGCAACGCGGAAGCGCGTGTCATTTGCAGAAAATTCAACCCCGAGCTTGTGTGCATCGACGGTACTTACTCGATCATCGATGACACGACTTCTCACCTGGTAGGCCTGCCGGTTCAGGCATGGCTCGAACAGGATCAAATGCACATGAGAGAGCTCGCTTAACTAAAAAAAGGAGAGAACAAAATGGGCCAAGTCATGGTTGTAACTTCAGGGAAAGGTGGTGTCGGTAAAACGACATCAACCGCAGCGCTCGGTGCTGCTCTGGCACAGACTGGCCAGACGGTTGCCATGGTCGACTTCGACGTCGGTCTGCGGAACCTCGATCTGGTTATGGGCGCTGAACGCAGGGTGGTCTTCGATCTGATCAATGTCATTCAGGGTCAAGCCAAGCTTGCACAAGCCATGATCCGGGACAAAAGACTGGACACCCTGTTCCTGCTTCCTGCATCGCAGACCCGCGACAAGGATGCATTGACGGAAGACGGTGTCGCCAAAGTTATGAAGGAGTTGACCGCCAATTTTGACTGGGTGATTTGTGACAGTCCGGCGGGCATCGGCAAGGGCGCAGTTTTCGCCATGCAACACGCCGATCTCGCGGTGGTCGTCACCAATCCGGAAATTTCTTCGGTACGCGACTCCGATCGAATTATCGGGCTGCTGGATGCCAAGACCGAAAAGGCAAAGAAAGGCCACGATGTCGAAAAGTATCTGCTGATCTCGCGTTATGACGAGAACCGGGCAACGTCTGGAGACATGTTGCAGATCGATGACATTCTCGAGATCCTTTCCATTCCCCTGCTCAGTGTTGTTCCTGAAAGCCAGGAGGTGCTGCGGGCGTCGAACCTTGGTTCGCCGGTTACTCTATGCAGCCCGAACAGTGCACCTGCCGCAGCTTACAGAGACGCTGCACGGAGGTTGAATGGAGAAGTTGTCGCGCTGACAATCCCGAAAGAGAAAAATCGGTTGTTCGGGAGGATATTTGGCAGGAGGGCGGCATGAACCTATTCCGCCTTTTCAAGCGAGAGCAGCCTTCCGACGTTGCCCGAGACAGGATTCAGATCCTGCTGGCGCATGAGAGAAGTGTCACGGGCAGTTCCAATCTGATCGCGCTTCTTCGCGATGAGATACTGCTCGTGGTTGCCAAATATATTCCTGTCGATCTGGATCAGGTCGACGTGAATATGGATCGTGGGGCGTCACTTTCCACGCTTCAGATTGATATCCAGTTGCCGATCTCGGCCAAACCAAGACAAGTGGTGCATTGTGACGCGTAAATAGTCATCAGCTCCGCCCCGGCTTGTTGACAGGCTGAAGGCGGAACGCAGATCAGGACGGAGACGGCGCCGTCCGGTCAGCGAAAAACCAGGAACTTCCAGACTTCACTTTCAAGTCTGACATCCAATAGACTAGACCGCACTCTCCCCAAAACCCAAACAGCGAAATGTTGCCTGCCAATCCTGATTTGGGTTGCCAAACGGCGCGTACTGCTAGGAATCCAGAAGCTCTGGAAGGTATTTGCGCCGCCATTGGTGAGCGAAGCGCCAGATCAGCGCCACCGCGGCACAGGTGAGACCGACGATAATTCCCATCCAAAGTCCCCGGGCACCCAGACCCAGTCCGAATGCCAGCCAGACGCCAACGCCTGCGCCAATTCCCCAGTAGCTGAAGCCGGCAATTAGCATCGGGATTGCCGTGTCGTTCAAGCCGCGAAGCGCTCCCGCCGCAACGGCCTGAAGCCCGTCCGCCATCTGGAACATTGCCGCCAGAAACAGCAGTGAAACGGCAAGGGTCAAAACCTCGGTTGAGTCCGCGTGGCCGCGGTCCAGAAACAGCGACGCAAAAAACTCTGGAATACACAGTATGACCAGGGTTGTAATTGACATGAATACGACCGTAACCGCGAAAGCCACGAAGCCTGCATGGTAAGCTGCTCCGGCATCGCGCCTGCCGACCGCCTGCCCTACCCGCACAGTCGCCGCCTGGGCCAGACCCATGGGAACCATAAACGTCAGATGGGGTAGCTGGATTGCGATCATGTGCGCTGCGATCGCCACGGGACTTATCCATCCCATGACGAAGACGGCGGCAACGAAAAACCCCACTTCCAGCAGGCTGATCCCCGCGATCGGTGTGCCGATCACGAATATCTGGCGGAAATAGCTCCAATCAGGTCGCCAGAAGCGGGCGAAGATCTCGTATTTGGCGAACGGCCTGCGCCAGATGGCGATGGCTGAAAGCGACAGGAACATGGCAATATTGACCAGCGTTGTCGCTATTCCGGCGCCCGCCAGTTCCAGGCGCGGCAGGCCGAAGTTTCCAAAGATTAGCCCGTAATCGAGGGCGGCATTGATGGGCACGCCCGCTAGCATGACCCAGAATGCCGGTGCGGGCCGGCCCAGCGCTGACACGAAGTTTCTCAAGACGCTGAACGCGATTGCCGGCGGCAAGCACCACATCAGCGTGCCCATATAGGCGTCCGCATAGCCGAGCAGTTCCTGCGGCTGACCGAGGACTGTGAGAATGTGGGTGACTTCGGCAAACAGAACCAGGAACGGTGTCACGAGCACCAGCGCGACCCATAAACCCTGGCGGATCACGCGCCGGACATTCCGGGGCTTGCGCGCGCCATAGGCTTGCGCCGCAAGACCTGCTGTCGCCATTGTGACGCCGAAACAGACCACATAGCCGAGGAAAAACGTCATAAGGCTCAGGGTCGCACCCGCAAGCGGCTTTGGGCCCAGATGCCCAATCATGGCTGTGTCCGTGATCAGC